>NZ_JALW01000025.1:0-1745 GCF_000710795.1 Enterobacter sp. T1-1
ACTGCTCTTTAACAATTTATCAGACAATCTGTGTGGGCACTCAAAGTGACATGGATTCTTAACGTCCTCGGACGAAAAATGAATACCAAGTCTCAACGAGTGAACACGTAATTCATTACGAAGTTTAATTCATTGAGCATCAAACTTTTAAATTGAAGAGTTTGATCATGGCTCAGATTGAACGCTGGCGGCAGGCCTAACACATGCAAGTCGAACGGTAGCACAGAGAGCTTGCTCTCGGGTGACGAGTGGCGGACGGGTGAGTAATGTCTGGGAAACTGCCTGATGGAGGGGGATAACTACTGGAAACGGTAGCTAATACCGCATAACGTCGCAAGACCAAAGAGGGGGACCTTCGGGCCTCTTGCCATCAGATGTGCCCAGATGGGATTAGCTAGTAGGTGGGGTAACGGCTCACCTAGGCGACGATCCCTAGCTGGTCTGAGAGGATGACCAGCCACACTGGAACTGAGACACGGTCCAGACTCCTACGGGAGGCAGCAGTGGGGAATATTGCACAATGGGCGCAAGCCTGATGCAGCCATGCCGCGTGTATGAAGAAGGCCTTCGGGTTGTAAAGTACTTTCAGCGGGGAGGAAGGTGTTGTGGTTAATAACCACAGCAATTGACGTTACCCGCAGAAGAAGCACCGGCTAACTCCGTGCCAGCAGCCGCGGTAATACGGAGGGTGCAAGCGTTAATCGGAATTACTGGGCGTAAAGCGCACGCAGGCGGTCTGTCAAGTCGGATGTGAAATCCCCGGGCTCAACCTGGGAACTGCATTCGAAACTGGCAGGCTGGAGTCTTGTAGAGGGGGGTAGAATTCCAGGTGTAGCGGTGAAATGCGTAGAGATCTGGAGGAATACCGGTGGCGAAGGCGGCCCCCTGGACAAAGACTGACGCTCAGGTGCGAAAGCGTGGGGAGCAAACAGGATTAGATACCCTGGTAGTCCACGCCGTAAACGATGTCGATTTGGAGGTTGTGCCCTTGAGGCGTGGCTTCCGGAGCTAACGCGTTAAATCGACCGCCTGGGGAGTACGGCCGCAAGGTTAAAACTCAAATGAATTGACGGGGGCCCGCACAAGCGGTGGAGCATGTGGTTTAATTCGATGCAACGCGAAGAACCTTACCTGGTCTTGACATCCACAGAACTTTCCAGAGATGGATTGGTGCCTTCGGGAACTGTGAGACAGGTGCTGCATGGCTGTCGTCAGCTCGTGTTGTGAAATGTTGGGTTAAGTCCCGCAACGAGCGCAACCCTTATCCTTTGTTGCCAGCGGTTAGGCCGGGAACTCAAAGGAGACTGCCAGTGATAAACTGGAGGAAGGTGGGGATGACGTCAAGTCATCATGGCCCTTACGACCAGGGCTACACACGTGCTACAATGGCGCATACAAAGAGAAGCGACCTCGCGAGAGCAAGCGGACCTCATAAAGTGCGTCGTAGTCCGGATTGGAGTCTGCAACTCGACTCCATGAAGTCGGAATCGCTAGTAATCGTAGATCAGAATGCTACGGTGAATACGTTCCCGGGCCTTGTACACACCGCCCGTCACACCATGGGAGTGGGTTGCAAAAGAAGTAGGTAGCTTAACCTTCGGGAGGGCGCTTACCACTTTGTGATTCATGACTGGGGTGAAGTCGTAACAAGGTAACCGTAGGGGAACCTGCGGTTGGATCACCTCCTTACCTTAAAGAACCTGCCTTTGCAGTGCTCACACAGATTGTCTGATGAAAAACAGCAG
>NZ_JALW01000026.1:0-47244 GCF_000710795.1 Enterobacter sp. T1-1
CTTGGGGGGGGCGTTACCCCCGGTGCTGGCCGCCAGCCTGCGGGCAAACCGCGCCACCTCTGACCGCGACGTCAGCCAGTTAACCCCGCGCGAGCGCGATATTCTGAAGCTGATTGCCCAGGGTCTGCCGAACAAAATGATCGCCCGTCGTCTGGATATCACCGAAAGCACGGTCAAGGTGCATGTGAAACATATGCTGAAGAAGATGAAGTTAAAATCCCGCGTTGAAGCCGCCGTGTGGGTGCATCAGGAACGCATTTTCTGAGGATTATTCATCCGGGAGTAACTTCCAGCGCGGGTCGTCGTCAGGTAACGCGACAAGCGGCTGAATCACGGTAAGCGTGATCTCATTGGATGAGACGCGCTGTCCTTTTTCATCTTCAACCACCGCCGACAGGTGCCAGCGGTTCTTCGCCCCCTCACTGTCATCCCAGGCAGGCATAATCACACTCCAGCCATCGCTGCTGTGCGTGTTGGCCGGTGCGGTCAGGCTCAGTGCCTGGGTATCGCCCTGCCAGTGGATCTGCCGAATACCGTGAGTGCTGCGTACCTGAAGCTTGAGCATCACGGTCTCGCCCCCTTTCAGATCCCACGGCGGGGTCGCCAGCCAGACGGAGAGCGTTTTGCGCTGGCGGAACTCCATTACCGGCAGGTTATCCCGCTCCGGTGAATCATAGCGACTGCCGCGCAGGGAGCGCGTGGCGGCAACTTCGCTGGCGGAAAGCTGCTTGGCAAGGGGCACACCAAAGCGATAGTTGAGCTTAAGCCCGAGGTTGTTCTGACTCGCACCGCTCTCCCCCTGCTTATGCGCCGCCGTCAGGGTGACCAGCGGAACAGGCGTATAGTTAAGCCCCAGGTTGACCGCCACCGGGTTGTGATAGCCGGTTCCACTGTTGAACAGGTCAACGTTGTCACCAAAGTACTGCTCAAAGCTGACGCTGGTGTTGAAATGATGAAACCACGGCAGCCAGGCTTTAGCGGTCACGTCATAGCCACGCGCCATGCGCTGCTCCTGCACGTCCGAACTCTCGCGCCAGCTGGCCAGCGGTTGATAGTAATTGGCAGACAGACGCAGATTCTCGCCCCACGCCTCCGCGCCCAACCCGGCACGCTGCAGGTTTTCATCAAGCAGGTTATCGTAAAAGGTGTTGTAGCCGAGCAGCCATTTTCCGGCAACCCAGCGCTGACCGATGCCGGCATTGCTCACCAGGCCGTCACTCTGCTGCGTCAGCCCCAGCTGGCTCCAGCTCAGGTAACGGTTGTTATCATTCCAGGGGATGAACCAGCTCCCGCTGCTGCCGTTAAAGTTCCCCTCGTCATCCACCAGTAAATTGACGCTGGCGTTGCCCCAGGGCGAGAGCCAGGACTCAATCTGCTGATTCACCTCGCCGCTCACCGCGTCACGCACCTTACCAAACGCGAACTGACGCGCCTGCTCGCCGGTGGTGAGGCCGTTATCGGTCATACTGGCTTCGCCAAAGGCTTTTGCCATTTCGGCCAGGTGCTTTTCCCCCTCGTCTGTTGGCGTCGCCATGCCGAGATCGGGCAAACTGTCCCCGTTGTTATCAAAGGGGTTTTCTGCCTGATGCATAAAGGAATTCGGGGCACCGTGAACGGCACCCGCCGTAAGAAGTGGGAGTAATAACAGAAAGCGAATGCGGGACGATACAGCCATCAACGTCGTAAATAAGAACCTGTGTTTATGAGGCAACGCTTTTAATGTTAACGCGATAAGCTGTGAAATGCAGTCTTAGCGCAAATTTCAGGAATATCCTGAACATTATTGTCGCTTTACCCGACACTATTAGACCATTATCCAAACAGCCCTTTCAGCTCCGGCACGCAGGAGCCGCAGTTGGTGCCACACCGTAGTTTCGCCCCCAGCGCTGCAACGGAATCGCACCCGCCGACAATCGCCTCCCGTATCGCATTTTCCCCGACGCAGTAACAGCTGCAGATTATACGTCCCGGATCAACACACTCCCCCGCGCCCGCGCCGTTCAGGAGCGCATGCCGCTCCGCAAGCGTCTCTGGAGCCTGACGGAAAGCCTCTTCAATAGTCGCATGCGCCAGCGCTGGCAACGTAGTCCCTTCCCAGAATCCGAGCATCAGCTCGCCGTTATGCCATGCCAGTAGGCTGCTGCGCGCATCCGTTCGGGCAAGTTGCAGTTGCCAGCCGTGCTGTTCAGCATACTCTTTCACCCACGGCATCAACGGTTCGTCAGCCGCCACCGTCAGGCGTGAGGCTTTGCGCCACCAGTGTACCGAAGGCGGCAGTTCCGGCAGCACACGGGCATACAGCTCTCCCTGCCATTCAGGCTGCCATGGCATGATCCTGACGGCGGTCTGTTTACTCTCCGGCTGGCCAGACTGCGGATCGCAGCGCCCCTCCACCAGCGTATTGACCTTTCCCTGACGGGCAAACTGCGCATTCCAGTGCATGGGCGCGAATACTTCACCCTCCCTTTGTCCATCGTTGATACGTACTTTTGCCACCATCACTCCACGCGGAGAACTGATCCGTGCCAGTTGCCCGTCGCAAAGGGCGAAACGCGCGGCATCTGCAGCGCAGATCTCAACGCAGGGCTCAGAGATATGCTGCATCAGCCCGGGAACATATCCCGTACGGGTCATGGTATGCCATTGATCGCGGATGCGTCCGGTATTCAGCAGCAACGGATATAACGCATCTGGCGCCGCGCCGTGCGGACGCGGGTCAACGGGCACCACATTCCGGTGGGGAAAATCGCCCGCCGCCCACTGATAAGGCTCAAGCTGACCCCAGTCCTCACGGGTAAGCCCCGCCAGCGCATGCAGATTAAACGCCCGTGCCCCGTCATTCTCAAACGCCGACAGCGCCGCATGTTCACAAAAAATCTCCTGCGGATGTTCCCAGGCAAAGGCCTCACCATAGCCGAGCTGTTTCGCCACCTGGGCAACAATCCACCAGTCCGGTTTTGCCTGGCCCGGGGCAGCCAGAAAGGCGCGCTGGCGCGAGATCCGCCGTTCGGAGTTAGTGACCGTGCCATTTTTCTCTCCCCAGCCCAGCGCCGGGAAACGAATATGGGCGTAGCGGCTGGTGTCGGTCTCCTGCATCACCTCAGAAACAATGACCAGCGGACAGTTCGCCAGCGCCTGGCATACCGCGTGACTGTCCGGCAGCGAGACAGCCGGATTGGTGCCCATGACCCATACCGCCTTTACCTCACCGCGGGCAATGGCGTCAAACAGCTCAACGGCCATCAGGCCCGGCGTTTGCGCCAGCCGTTCTGTTCCCCAGAAACGCGCCACCCGCGAGAGATCGTCCGGCTCGAAGTTCATATGCGCCGCCAGCTGATTCGCGAGGCCACCCACTTCCCGTCCCCCCATCGCGTTTGGCTGGCCGGTCAGCGAAAACGGCCCGCAGCCCTGACGGGCAAATTTCCCGCTCGCAAGATGAACGTTAATGATGGCGTTGCACTTGTCGCTGCCGCTGGAAGACTGGTTGATCCCCATGGTGTAGAGCGTAATGGCACGCGGCGCCGTGAGGAACCAGTCGTAAAACGTGGCAATCTCCTGTGCATCAAGACCACAAAAACCGGCCACGCGGGCAATCGGCCAGTCGTCGGTACCCTGGATCAGATTGAGCAAACCGACAAACAGCCCGGCGTCACTGCCGGGCGCGAGTGCCAGATGCAGGTCGGCGATATCACAGGTGGCGGTTTTACGCGGATCGATCACCACCACTTTCATTTGCGGATTGTTTTGCCGCGCCTGAACCAGCCGCTGATAAAGCACCGGATGCGTCCATGCCGCGTTTGAACCCACCAGCACCACCAGATCGCTGTTCTCCACGTCCTCATAGCTGCACGGCACCACATCTTCGCCAAATGCGCGCTTATAGCCTGCTACTGCCGACGACATGCAGAGCCGCGAGTTGGTATCGATGTTCGCCGCGCCGATAAACCCTTTCATCAGCTTATTGGCAGCGTAGTAATCCTCGGTGAGTAGCTGGCCGGAGGCGTAAAACGCCACCGCCTGCGGCCCCCAGGTGTCGATAATCGCCCGCAGCCGCTCGCCGGCCGTGCTTAACGCCTGCGGCCAGTCCACCTCCAGCCCGTCCAGCACCGGGTGCAACAGCCGCCCCTGCAGGCCAGTGGTTTCACCTAACGCCGCACCTTTGACGCACAGCCGTCCAAAACTGGCGGGATGGTGTTCATCGCCGCGCACCGTGACCTTGTCGCCCTCAACCCGGGCCACCACGCCGCAACCGACGCCGCAGTACGGGCACGTTGTTCGGGTTTCATTCATGATGCCTCCGCACGCACCAGCAACGCGTCGTTCCCCACCCACACCTTGCCGTTTTCGATTTTCACCGGCCAGGCGCGCACCGCAGGCTCACCGTTATCCACCTGGCAGCCGTCGCGCAGGCGAATACGCTGTTTATAGAGCGGCGAGATAACCACCGGCTCACCCGCCGCATCGCCAAGAATACCGCGTGACAGCACGTTCGCATCGCTGCCTGGCTCCTGATCGTCAAGGGCATAGACCGATTTGCCAAAACGGAACAGCGCGATCGGCTTACGCCCCAGCCGGGCGCCGATCCCCGCCTGCTCCGGGATCTCATCCAGACCGCAAATTTCCTGCCAGCGTTTGCTCTCTTCCGTCGCCGGACCGTTCACCGCCGTGCGGAACAGCGCCAGACGGTTCGGATCGTTAAGCGTGGTCTGCCATTCACACTGATACGTTTCCACCACACGGGCCATCTCCTGCTCCAGCTCGTGCGCAATACCGAGGCTATCGTCGAGGATCACCTCCCGCAGATAGTCGAGACCGCCTTCAAGGTTGTCCATCCAGGTGCTGGTCCGCTGCAGGCGATCCGCCGTGCGAATGTAGAACATCAGAAAACGGTCGACGGTACGGATCAGCGTCTCTTCATCCAGATCGCTGGCGAAGAGATCCGCGTGTCGCGGCTTCATGCCGCCGTTGCCACAGAGATAGAGATTCCAGCCCTTGTCCGTGGCGATCACGCCAACATCCTTGCTTTGCGCTTCGGCACACTCGCGGGTACAGCCGGACACCGCCATTTTGATTTTGTGCGGCGCGCGCAGCCCCTTGTAACGGTGCTCCAGTTTGACCGCAAGGCCGGTGGAGTCCTGCACGCCATAGCGACACCAGGTTGACCCGACGCAGGATTTCACGGTACGCAGGGATTTACCGTACGCATGCCCGGTTTCAAATCCGGCCTCCACCAGCGCCTGCCAGATCTCCGGCAACTGCTCCAGCGTGGCACCAAACAGGTCAATACGCTGGCCGCCCGTGATCTTGCTGTACAGCCCGTAGCGCTTTGCGATCTGCCCGATAGCAATCAGCCCGTCGGCCGTTACTTCCCCGGCGGGCATGCGCGGCACGATGGAGTACGTTCCGTCCTTCTGAATATTGGCAAAGTAGCGGTCGTTGGTGTCCTGCAGCGGCAGATGCGCCGGTTTCAGCAGGTATTCGTTCCAGCAGGAGGCCAGCACTGACCCCACCAGCGGTTTACAGATCTCACAGCCGTGCCCTTGCCCGTAGCGGCTAATCAGCTGGTCGAAGGTACGAATATGGTTGACCCGCACCAGGTGATATATCTCCTGACGCGAGTACGGGAAGTGCTCACAGATATCTTTTTTCACCTCCACGCCCAGCTCAGCCAGCTGGAACTCCATCACCTGTTTCACCAGCGCGCTGCACCCACCGCAGCCGGTCGCCGCTTTGGTGCACTGCTTGATGGCACCGATCTCCGTCGCACCGGCGCTCACTGCCTGGCAGATATCGCCTTTGCTGACGTTATGACAGGAGCAGATCTGCGCGCTGTCCGGCAGCGCCGCCACCCCCAGCGCTTTTGGCGCGCTACCGGAGAAGGCTGGCAAGATGAGCGTTTCAGGCTCTTTTGGCAGGCTGATTCCGTTAAGCATCATCTGCACCAGCGTGGCGTATTCGCTGGCATCCCCCACCAGCACGCCGCCGAGCAGGGTTTTGTTGTCATGGCTGACGACAATTTTTTTATAGATTTGCTGCGGGCCGTGGGTCCACTGGTAGCTCAATGCCCCCGGCGTACGGCCATGGGCATCCCCAAACGAGGCCACGTCCACGCCCAGCAGCTTAAGTTTGGTGCTCATATCCGCGCCGGTGAAGGATTTCTCCTCACCCGCCAGCGTGGCCGCCGCCACGCGTGCCATCTGGTAACCCGGCGCCACCAGGCCGAAGATTTTACCTTCCCACAGCGCACATTCCCCGATGGCGAAGATCTCCTTATCTGAGGTCTGGCAGGCGGTATCAATGCAGATCCCGCCGCGCTCGCCGATCGCCAGGCCGCTGCTGCGCGCCAGCGCATCCTGCGGGCGGATCCCGGCAGAGAAGACCACCATATCGGTGTCCAGCTGTTCACCGTCGGCAAAACGCAGGACCAGTCCGTCGTCGGTGGCCGCAATTTCGGTGGTGGCTTTGCTGGTGTGAACCCCGACGCCGAGCGCTTCAATTTTTTTACGCAGCATCGCCGCGCCGTCGTTGTCGAGCTGTACCGCCATCAGGTTGGGGGCGAATTCCACCACGTGGGTTTCAAGCCCCAGCTGTTTGAGGGCGTTGGCCGCTTCCAGCCCGAGCAGGCCACCGCCAATGACTACGCCGCGTCGGGATCCCTTCGCATGCGAGGCAATGTTATCGAGATCGTCCAGCGTACGGTAGACAAAGCAGCCCGGCAGCGTGTTGCCCGGCACCGGCGGCACAAACGGATATGAGCCGGTCGCCAGCACCAGTTTGTCCCAGTGGGTTTCGTGACCGCTGGCGGTACGCACCACATGCGCGTCGCGATCGATGGCGACAATTTGCTGCGACAAACGCAACTCTATGCCGTGTCTGGCAAAGAAATCGCCCTCCACCAGCGAGAGGGACTCCGCGCTGCGGCCGCCAAAATACTCTGAGAGATGGACGCGGTCGTAAGCGGCATAACGCTCTTCGCCAAAGACGACAATCTGGTATTGCTGATGCAGATTGCGGTTTACGCAGTCTTCAAGAAAATGGTGGCCGACCATACCGTGCCCAACCACCACCAGAGTAGGTTTTGTCATAGCGTTCTGTCCTGCAACCTGCGGTTGCGTCGTAGTGAATCGATCGAACAGCCAGTCCACGTGTGCGGGCGCAGCCGTTGCCAGTAAATCGGTAAATGTTGCCGCGCTGCGGCAATCTCCCATCAGCAGTACGCCAGCCAGCGCACCGCGATGAATCAGTAAGCGACGGTAGTGACGGGTCAGCGGATCCCACGCGTCCCAGACCGTATCCTCCGGTTGCGCCGTTACGCGCCCGGCGCTGAAGAGCTCAACACCGGTGACCTTCAGGCGCATCCCGCTGTCGGTATGGGCAAAAGGCACAGGGGCGTCCCCTGCCAGCCGGGCGGCGAGAATGTCCGCCTGTGCCAGGCAGGGGGCAACCAGGCCAAACGTCTGACCGTCGATTTCGCAGCACTCCCCAATGGCGCTAATAGCCGGGACGGAGGTCTGCATCTGCTGGTCGACCACAATGCCACGGGCGCAGTGAATACCGCTGGCGCTTGCCAGGGCGATGTTGGGCAGTACGCCGGTAGCCAGCACCACGCGCGCGGCGCTAACCTGGCGTCCGTTGAGCAGCGTCACTGAATCCGGCGCGATTGCCGCGATCCCTGACGACAGCTCGCAGCGCACGCCGCGCTCCGCCAGCGCAGCCTCCAGCAGCAGCCCCGCCTGCCGATCCAGCTGTTGTTCCATCAACCACGGTCCGCGATGCACCAGCGTGACGTTGTCACAAGTTTGTGCCAGCGCCGCTGCCGTCTCAACGCCCAGCACGCCACCGCCCAACACCACCGCTGGCCCCGGGATCTGCGCAATGGCTCGCGTATCCTCAAGGCCGCGGAAGGTAAAGACGTGTGGCGCATCGCCCCCGGGGATCGGCGGCACGAACGGTATCGACCCGGTGGCGAAGACCAGTTCATCCCACGCCAGCGTGGTCTGCGCGGTACGGATTTCCCGTTTCGCCACGTCCACGGCGAGCACCTTTTGCCCCCTGAGCACCGTGACGCCGCGCTCGCGGTACCAGTCATCGTCCTGCAGGCGGATCTGTTCCGGACGTTTTTCCCCACCCAACACCGGCGAAAGCTGGATGCGGTTGTACGCATGCTCAGGCTCCTCACCCAACACGGTGATCGCGAAGCGGCCAGGCGCACGCCCGGTCAGCGAGGCAATCAGCCGTGTTGCTGCCATTCCATTGCCGATAATGACCAGTCGCATCGTGGTGCCCCCACTACGCCGCTTTGGGCTGTTTTTCATAGAGGAAATGGAGGATCTGCTGGCGCATGTGGTGGTAGCGGCTGTCGTCCGCCAGCTGCACCCGGTTACGCGGACGCGGCAGGTCAACCTCCAGGATTTCGCCGACGGTCGCCGCCGGGCCGTTGGTCATCATCAGCACGCGGTCAGAGAGCAGCACCGCTTCGTCCACGTCGTGGGTGATGAGCACAATGGTGGTGTTGAGCGCCTGCTGGATTTGCATCACCGAATCCTGCAGATGGGCACGCGTCAGGGCATCCAGCGCGCCAAACGGTTCATCCATCAGCAACACTTTCGGCTTCATCGCCAGCGCACGAGCAATGCCCACGCGCTGCTTCATGCCGCCTGAGATCTCCCCCGGGCGTTTATGCAGGGCGTGCCCCATCTGCACGCGATCGAGGTTGTGTTCAATCCACTCCCGACGCTCCGCCTTGCTCATGGTGTGGCGGAACACCTGATCGACCGCCAGCGCAACGTTGTCGAAACAGGTCAGCCACGGCAGCAGGGAGTGGTTCTGAAAGACCACCGCACGCTCCGGTCCCGGCCCCGCAATTTCACGGTTGTCGCAAATCAGTCCCCCTTCCGTCGGCAGGGTGATCCCGGCGATCAAGTTCAGCAGCGTTGATTTGCCGCAGCCGGAGTGGCCAATCAGGCTCACGGTTTCCCCTTCGTGGATATCAAACGAGACGTTCTGCAGCGCCAGAAATTCTCCGCTGGCGGTAGAAAAACGCTGGCTTACGGCCTGGACCTGAATGATTGGTTTCATGTTCGCTCCTTATTTTTCCTGCCAGCTAAAGCGACGGGCGATCAGCATCAGCCCCTGCTCCAGCAGTAACCCGACCACGCCAATGATGACGATGGCGATGAGAATGTTTTCGACGTTGAGGTTGTTCCACTCATTCCAGATCCAGAAACCGATCCCTAAGCCGCCTGTCAGCATTTCGGCGGCGACAATCACCAGCCAGGCGATACCGATGGAAAGACGTACCCCGGTCAACACCGCCGGCAGCACCGCCGGGAAGAGGATCCGACGCAGAATGGTCCACTCAGAAAGCTGCAGCACGCGGGCGACATTGAGGTAATCCTGCGGAATACGGCGTACCCCTTCGGCGGTGTTAATCACCATTGGCCAGATCGAACAGATAAAAATGGTCCAGCTGGAAGCCGGCTCTGCTTTCTGGAACAGCAGCAGGCCGATAGGCAGCCAGGCCAATGGGCTGACCGGGCGCAGCAGCGCAATCAGCGGGCTGAACATGCGTGAGAAAAAGGTGAAACGGCCAATCAGAAAACCGAGCGGGATACCGACTAACGCGGCCAGGCCAAAGCCCACCGCCACGCGCTGCAGGGAGGCAAGCACGTTCCAGCCGATCCCCATGTCGTTTGGCCCGTCGCGATAAAACGGATCGGCGAACAGGGTGATGGCAGAATCCAGCGTGCTCAGCGGCGTCGGGAAGCCTTTGCTGTTGATTGCCGCCAGTTGCCAGAGCACCACCAGCAGCCCCAGCCCCAGCAGCGCCGGAATGATACGCTGGAGCACGTCGTTAATCCGGCGGGCAATCGCCGGAGGACGACGGCGAACCTGAACCGGTGGCAGGGTAATCACCTCGCCACTCACCGGCGTCTCGTGTTTTGCTTTCGTGCTGTGCAGATGCTGCATAATCAGGCCCCTTTACGGTGAATAGCGAAGCGGTTGGCATAGCCTTCAGGATCGGTACCGTTCCAGACGGTGCCGTCCATCAGGGTGCTACTGCGTAGTGGTGAAGTCGGTGTGGTAATGCCCCCTACCGCGGTGGCGGCATCCTGCCAGACCGCCGTCTGGTTAATGCGCTGCGCGATGCCCGCGTAGTCCGGCGCGGCTTTGAGCAAACCCCAGCGGCGGAACTGGGTTAAGAACCACATGCCGTCGGAGAGATACGGGTAGCTCACAGCCCCCTCGTTGAAGAAACGAATCGGATGCGCGTCCTGCCAGCGCGTGCCCACCCCGTTGTCGTACTCACCCAGCATCCGTCCGGTGAGGTACTGCTCTTTGGTGTTCAGCCATGCGCGACGCGAGAGGATCTGCGCCGTTTCACGTTTGTTTTCCGGTGAAGCGTCGATCCAGCGCGCGGCTTCCAGTACTGCGCTCACCAGCGCCCGCGCGGTGTGCGGATTTTTCTCCACCCAGTCGCGACGGGTACCGAGGATTTTTTCCGGGTGGTCAGCCCAGATAGACTGCGACGTTGCAGCGGTAAAACCGATGCGATCGTTAATGGCCCGGGCATTCCACGGCTCGCCGACGCAAAAGCCGACCATATTGCCAATGCGCATGTTCATCACCATCTGCGGCGGCGGTACCACCACGGTGCGAACATCGTCAAACGGGTTAATGCCCGCACTGGCCAGCCAGTAGTAGAGCCACATGGCGTGCGTGCCCGTCGGGAAGGTATGCGCGAAGGTGTACGTGCCCGGTGCCTGCTGACCAATCAGTTTCTTCAACCCGTCGAGATCGCGAACGCCCTTCTCTGCCAGATCGGCAGAGAGCGTAATCGCCTGGCCGTTCTGGTTGAGGGTCATCAGATTCGCCATCTGCTGTGGCTTACCGGCGATCCCCAGTTCCAGTCCGTACAGCAGACCGTAAAGAATATGCGCCGCGTCCAGCTCCCCCGCGACTAACTTATCGCGCACGGCCGCCCAGCTCGCCTCTTTGGTGGGCACGATGGTAATGCCATGCTTTTTATCGAACCCTTTCAGCGCCGCGATGACCACCGGAGCACAGTCGGTCAGCGGGATAAACCCGATGCGCACCGTCTCCTGCTCGGGTTTATCCGAGCCTGCCGCCCACGCGGCCTGCATGACACCCGGTAACAACATTGCACTGCTCGCCAGCACGCTGGCCTGCAAAAACCGCCGTCTCGACAAATCCGCCATGACCACTCCTGAAAAAAAGACAAAAAAAAGCGCCCGACGGTGCCGAAGCACCGCTGGACGCCTTTATCCCGAAGACTGATGCACCGCCGTTGGCGCACCGTCAAAATTGGTTACTGAAATAATGCAAAGCTAATGCCAGGTTTTAATACCTTGTTTTTGTGGCTTTTGCCCCACTGGCTCTGCAAAAACGCACCTCAATCAGGCACAACGTGCCCACTGATTGTGCAGCTACTCCTTAGGGGTTAGCTGCCACAATCGCTTCACGGTAAGCAGCGCGCGGGCGATATCCACCATGCGCTGATTCTTATCCATCGCCATTTTGCGCAGCGCCGTCCACGCCTGTTCCTCACTCATGTTGTGGTGGGTCATCAGCACGCTTTTGGCTTTATCAATGGTCTTGCGCTCTTCCAGCGTATCGCGCAGCGTCGCGAGCTGGCGGGAAAGCTGTTCTATTTCACGAGCCTGCTGGCGAACCAGCGGCAGCAAAGGTTTATCCGGATAAAGCGCGAGCGGATCGTCATTCTCATCGGCACTTACCGGATGTTGAGGGTCATGATGGATACGCTCATCAACCGCCAGCATCAGGTCGGCGATAACCATCTCCTCCAGGGTGCGCAGGTGCTCAAGACGCGACGTTTGCAGGGCGAACCAGTTCAGCGCCGTATCGCCATTATCCGCAGCAGGCTGGCGGGTACAGGCCACACGCCGGAGTTGCTCTGTCTCGCGGTCGGGCTGGCAGTCCCGGGAAAAGGTGCTCTGCACATCCGCCGGGCTGTGGCTTAAAAAGATCTCAAAACAGGCCTGCTGCCCGTCAATGCGATCCACCAGCCTCTGACGGGTGACATCATCAAAAAAACCCTGCGTGAAGCCAATGGCCCCCAGCGCCCGCTCTTGTCCCGCCAGCTCTTTGCCCTGCATCAGGCTGTAGAGGGCAACAAAACGCCCCGCCAGTTGCGGATCGTCAATGCTGTCGTTGAGCTGCGGCACGATACTGAGCAGATGGCGAAGCATGCGACAATAATGTTCCATCGCCTGCGGGGCGGTAACGGTTTGTTGATTCACCCCTTCTCGCAGGGCGGGGAGTGATTCAAGGCTCTGCAACGCAGCGGCGATGCGCTCACACACGGCGCTGCCCGGCACTGGGGAGTGTTTATCCAGAATGCCATACAGTATGGTGAGATTTTCATCCACCAGCGCCCGGCTGGCTTTGCATTCGGGGGCATAGAGCTTACCCTGTGAGCAGAGCCAGACGTTTGATGCACCGCGCTCGCACTGTAGCATATGCACCAGTTGGCTAATGCCATTCACCAGTACGCCCAGCTGAGCCAGCTTGCTGAGCTGCTCCTGGCGCAACGCTTTTGCGCGCTGGAGCCATTCGGTTGCACCCGACGAATTGCCAGCCATTAATGTCATGCTTACTCTCCCGGATAACCCTACCTGGGAGAATCAAGCAATATTCGTGCCTTAATATAAACAGGAGTTAACATGCAGAAGATTGTGATCGTCGCCAACGGGGCGGCCTACGGCAGCGAATCCCTTTTTAACAGCCTGCGTCTGGCCATAGCGCTGCGCGATAACGCGAGCGAGCTGGATCTGCGGATCTTTTTGATGTCCGACGCGGTCACCGCCGGTCTGAAAGGCCAAAAACCGGCAGAGGGCTACAACATTCAGCAGATGCTGGAGATCCTGACGGCGCAAAACGTGCCGGTTAAGCTCTGCAAAACCTGCACTGACGGGCGCGGTATCACCGGGCTGCCGCTGATTGACGGCGTGGAAATTGGCACACTTGTCGAGCTGGCCGAATGGACGTTAGACGCCGATAAAGTATTAACTTTTTAATAATAAACCCGTAAAAATATTATTTTCTTATGGACGCGGTTTCAGCATCAAGTTTACCTGCGGGGTTGCCGATAGGCATGGAAACAACACAGCAGGTATTTCACTTATGTTCAGATCGATTCGTGCTCGCATCATTGCCGCGACGACAGGCTGCCTGGTCGTCGCCCTTCTTCTCAATACCGTCATTAATTTCCAGGTCACGCGCCAGGATAATCAGCAGTCGCAGCGTGACATTCTGACCAGCACCAGCGCCAGCCATAACATGGCGATTGCCGACTGGGTGAAAAGCAAAATGACGGTCATTACCTCCGCCCAGAGCGTGGCGCTGAGTGACGACCCGGTACCGGTCTTTAAACAACTCGCCCAGGCGGGAGGCTTCACCAACGTCTATGTGGGCTATGCCACTAAAACGGCGAAATTCTCTGAGCCTGCGGGCGTGCCTGCGGATTATGACCCGACCATTCGCCCCTGGTATCAGCAGGTGGTCAGCCAGGACGGACCGGTGGTGACCGCGCCTTACGTGGACGCCGGAACCGGAAAACTGGTGGTAACTTTTGCGGTACCGGTAAAAGAAAACGGGACCCTGAAAGCGGTGGTGGCGGGCGATGTGGCCATGGATAGCGTGGTGGCTAACGTGCGCGGCATTCACCCGACCCCGGCCAGCAGCGGGTTACTTCTGAACAGCGACGGCAGCGTTATCGCCGCCAACGATCCGGCCCTGACGTTAAAACCGTTTGCTGAGACCATTACCGGCACCGATTTAGCAACCCTGAAAAGCGGTGAACCGGTTGATGGCACATTTGACGGCGGTGATAAAACCCTCGTGGCCACGGCCGTTCCGGGAACAAACTGGATGCTGGTGGTCGCGCTCGACAATAACGACGCCACCTCCGGCATGCACTCGCTGCTGAAAGCCTCGGCACTCTCGCTGGTGATCCTCGCCCTGCTGAGCGGCGCGCTTGTCCACATCCTGATTGCCCGCCTGCTCAAGCGGTTGTCCGATATCCGCGACGCGATGCATAACATCGCCAACGGTACCAACGACCTCTCCCAGCGCCTGCCGGAGAGCGGTAACGACGAAGTGGCGCAAATCGCCCAGGCGTTTAACGCCTTTAGCGATAAGCTCTCGGTGGTGATGATCCAGCTGCGTGACGCCAGCGCCTCGGTGAAAAATGCCGCCCAGGAGATTGCGGCTGGCAACCAGGACCTCTCCGGGCGTACCGAGCAGGCAGCCTCCAGCCTGCGTGAAACCGCCAGCGCCGTAGAGCAGATCACCGCGTCGGTGACTCAGTCAAATGAGTCCGCGGCAGAAGCGAATGAACAGGCCAGTAAAGCCTCCGCTGCGGCCTCACGCGGCGGTGAGGTCGTCTCTCAGGCCATCAGCACCATGCAATCCATTGAAGTGGCTTCGGCAAAAATTGGCGATATCACCAGCGTGATTGATGGCATCGCCTTCCAGACCAATATCCTGGCGCTGAACGCCTCGGTGGAAGCGGCGCGCGCCGGTGAGCAGGGCCGCGGGTTTGCCGTGGTGGCAGGCGAAGTGCGTAACCTGGCGAGCCGCAGCGCCCAGGCGGCGAAGGAGATCAAATCGCTTATCGACTCCACCACCGACAGCGTGGCAACCGGCTCCCGCTATGTACACCTGGCCGGGGAAAGCATGGATGAGATCCGCGCCAGCATCGGCAGTGTCTCGGCTATCATGCGTGAAATTTCCATCGCCACCAGCGAGCAGATGAAAGGCATCCATGAGATCAACCATGCTGTCACGCACCTCGACAGAATGGTGCAGCAGAACGCTGAACTGGTGGTGCAATCCGCCGCAGCCGCCAGCGCACTGCAGAGCCAGGCGGGCGACCTTGCTGAAACTGCCGGGCATTTCCGCATTTAATTTTCTTCTGGCGCGCCTTCACCGTGTAAATGCGCGCCAGCTGAATGCTTTCAGGTATTTTGTCATTTTTGTTTAAACGTTATGCCATTTTTTGATCAAAATCAGCATCCCGACGCTCCCCCTTTGGTGTTATGCCATGAGTGAATTGTGAACAACATCACGCTCGGAAATGGCAGCAGGGAGAGCGTTGTTTAAGACTACGGGGTAAATAAATGGCACTGGTAAAAACAAGTTTGAAACTGTTTGGCGGGGATACGGTAGTGGTGCGTTGTTCAGAGCGCTGCCGTATTCATTTGATGAGTGCGAAGGCACAAAAACAATCGCAGGCAGATATCCTGACCGTGCAGGATGATAAGGCGTGGCTAACCGTCCCATATACCGGCACATGGGATGTCCTGATTGACAGCCATAGTCAGTCACTCGAACACTCAGTCAGCTACGTGGCCGCTTAAAAACAGACGCCCGGTCTGCACTCTCGCAGCCGGGCGTATTATCAGGCAAAACCCGGACGCAGCGGGTTATTCAGCGGATTTCCTTCCAGCAGTGCTTTCACCTTCGCTACAAGCTCATTCAGACACTCGTCCTGCATGCCGAGGCGCGTCAGTTCCTGATCGAGTGAAAACAGATACTGCGCGTTTGTGCCGAGCGGTCCACTGGCCGCCGCAATCAACGGCGCGATCACCTGCGTGCGGGTATCCGCTTCATACAGAGGATGGCGCGGATCCATAATAAACACCAGCGCGTTGACGGTGCGTCCGTCATCAAGTTCCAGCTTGCACCAGCTTGGCATATAGCAGCCGGTGATCATCTCGCGCTTCCAGAGCAGCGTCAGCTCCTCTTCGAGGGTGGCATCCGGCAGGCGATACGCCACCCCCGTGGTGCGTCCGCCCTCTTTCAGTGCAAGCATACGTCCCGGCTGACAGGCACTTCCGCGTCCGGCGGTTAATCGCAGACAAAATGCGCGATGCCACCCCGGGAGCGTACCTGTCGCCGATTCGACAAATTCCAGAGCCGGGTTCCACATCAGCGAACCGTAGCCAAAAATCCATACCGGGCCATCATCCGGGCGGCAGGCAAGCGTGGCAGCGAGCGACGCCGCACGTTGTTCAGCTGACCAGAGAAGCGATTCCTCAATAGCACCAAATGCCGTCTTACAATCTGCCTTCATTAAGAAATCACGCGTTAACACTTTACACCTCCGCCACTGCATGCTTCCTTGCGACATCTGTAATTCACCTTCCCGGCATTATCTACTGGTCATTTTGCCAGCAGTTGAATAACGATAAGCAATTCGCGGGCCAGTTGCAATACAACGGCAGTTCAACTGCCTGAAAAGTCAAAATGAAGGCAGCTTATTATTTTACGGCTATTTCTTTTTATGCCATTTATCATCGTCTCCTTTCTCGTAGTCATGTTTTACTGCCGCCCAAGCCACTTTATGCGCCGTCTCTTCCCGGCTGGCATTGTCCCGACGATCGTCTTTATCTTTGTATTGATCCCAGGCGCTGTTAAACGCCTCTTTATAGATATCCTGCGCATGTGCGGGCAGTACGTTTTGCACGTTATCGGGTAAATCGCGTTTCGTTTTATATGGCATCACTAACCTCTCTTTTGCTTAAAAAGATAAGTGTGGACGACGATGCTGCAAGCTGCCAGTCGCGGATCAATTTTGAAGAATTAATGAAGTTAATTACATGTTATTTAATATGTATTAATCAAAAATATGACATTATGGATATCAGGAGACTTAAAACAGGATTAGGGTAAAATTAAGTAAAAGATAAAGGGTATTTAACAGAGATCTGTTAATTTAATGACCTCAAAATTCTATCTATAATTACAAGCACCTGCATTGATGGAGAAGCGCATGACAGCAGCACACGAGGCGGTAAAAACCCGCCACAAGGAGACGTCGCTCATTTTCCCGGTTCTGGCACTGGCTGTGCTGCTCTTCTGGGGAAGCAGTCAGTCACTGCCAGTGGTGGTTGGTATCAATATTCTTGCGCTGGTAGGGATTTTAACCAGTGCCTTTAGCGTGGTTCGCCATGCCGATGTCCTGGCCCACCGTCTGGGCGAGCCATATGGATCGTTAATTCTCAGCCTTTCCGTTGTGATTCTTGAGGTCAGCCTCATTTCCGCGCTGATGGCGACCGGCGACGCCGCGCCAACCCTGATGCGCGATACGCTCTATTCCATCATTATGATTGTGACCGGCGGTCTGGTGGGCTTTTCACTGTTGCTGGGCGGCCGTAAGTTCGCCACCCAGTATATGAACCTGTTTGGCATTAAACAGTATTTGATTGCCCTGTTCCCGCTGGCGATTATCGTGCTGGTCTTCCCGATGGCGCTGCCGGGAGCAAACTTCTCTACCGGTCAGGCGCTGCTGGTCGCATTGATTTCCGCCGCCATGTACGGCGTGTTCCTGTTGATTCAGACCAAAACGCACCAGAGTCTGTTTGTGTATGAGCATGAAGATGACAGCGACGACGATGACCCGCACCATGGCAAACCATCTGCCCACAGCAGCGCGTGGCACACGGTTTGGCTGATCGTACATCTGATTGCGGTTATCGCCGTCACCAAGATGAACGCCAACCCGCTGGAGACACTGTTAACCGAGATGAATGCCCCGGTGGCGTTTACCGGCTTCCTGGTGGCGCTGCTGATCCTCTCGCCGGAAGGGCTGGGCGCGCTGAAAGCGGTGCTGAACAATCAGGTACAGCGCGCCATGAACCTGTTCTTCGGCTCGGTACTGGCGACCATTTCGCTTACCGTTCCGGTGGTGACGCTGATTGCCTTTATGACCGGTAACGAGCTGCAGTTTGCGCTGGGCGCGCCGGAGATGATTGTGATGATGGCGTCACTGCTGCTGTGTCAGATTTCGTTCTCAACCGGGCGCACCAATGTACTCAACGGCGCGGCGCATATGGCGCTGTTTGTGGCGTACTTAATGACAATTTTTGCGTAGCCTTTTTGCCCAGCGGCGCTTCGCTTGCAGGGCCTACGGGTTTTGTAGGCCGGGTAAGCGCAGCGCCACCCGGCAATATGTCCCATAAAAAAACCCGCCGAAGCGGGTTTTTTTATTAGTTGCTGGTATCCAGCTCGTCGAAGCTCTTCACCAGATCGTCAATCGCTTTGATCTGTTTCAGGAACGGCTCCAGTTTGTCCAGCGGCAGCGCGGATGGACCGTCGCATTTCGCATTCGCCGGATCCGGGTGCGCTTCAATGAACAGACCCGCCAGGCCGGTCGCCATACCGGCGCGCGCCAGTTCGGTCACCTGCGCACGACGGCCACCAGACGCGGCGCCAAACGGGTCGCGGCACTGCAGAGAGTGGGTCACGTCAAAGATCACCGGGGACTGGTTAGAGACGTTTTTCATCACGGTGAAGCCCAGCATATCCACAACCAGGTTGTCGTAACCGAAGTTGGAACCACGGTCGCACAGGATCACCTTGTCGTTACCGCCTTCGATAAACTTATCGACGATGTTCCCCATCTGGCCTGGGCTCACGAACTGCGGCTTCTTCACGTTGATGACCGCACCGGTTTTGGCCATCGCTTCCACCAGGTCAGTCTGACGAGCCAGGAACGCTGGCAGCTGAATAACGTCAACCACGTCCGCCACAGGCTGCGCCTGAGACGCCTCGTGAACGTCGGTGATCACTTTCACGCCAAAGGTCTGCTTCAGTTCCTGGAAAATTTTCATCCCCTCTTCCAGGCCCGGGCCACGGTAGGAGTGAATGGAAGAGCGGTTGGCTTTGTCAAAAGAGGCTTTAAACACGTACGGGATGCCCAGCTTCTGGGTCACGGTCACGTAGTGCTCGCAGATACGCATGGCGAGATCGCGGGATTCCAGCACGTTCATACCGCCAAACAGCACGAACGGCAGGTCGTTTGCCACGTTGATATCACCAATGCTAACCACTTTTTGTTTCATAGGATCGCCTTATTCAGGTGTGAATCGGAATTAAGATTAATGCAGTGTAATTTGTTTGTGCGAGATCGCGTTGATCTGCGCGCGAATCATTTCGCTGATCGGATCTTCCGGGCATTGCTCGACGAAATAGCTTAAATCGTTCAGCGCCACATGCTCGCAGTCGAGCTGGGCATAAATCAGCCCGCGGTCGCGAATTTCGTACGGGTCTTCCGGATTAAATTGCAGCAGCACTTCGCTGGCGCGCAAGGCCAGCTCCATCTGCCGCTCTTCCATCAGTGCAGATTTCAGCGTATCCAGCAGCTTGCGGATCACTTCGGCGTTATCGGCTTCGTCGAGATCTTCGTTAAAGAGCTCGGCCACCGGGCTGATATTACCTTTCAGCCAGACATCCAGCGTATGTTCATCCAGCGTATCGCCGTTAAACGGATTGATTAACCACATCTCCCCGTCCAGCCACTCGGCACGCAGGATCATCTGCGTCGGGAAAATGACCGGCACCAGTGGAATATCCAGACGGTGCGCGATCCACAGCAAAATAGAGCCCAGCGCAACGGCGCTGCCCTGACGATTTTTTAAGACCTGGTCCAGCCATAATGCGTCAGACAGGCGATACACGCCACGCGTGTCGCAGAAACCCCACTCGCCGTAGAAAAGCTCCAGCAGCTTTTCCAGTTGCCAGTCCTGCGGACGCGCCTGATTGATCTCTTCGCGCGCCAGGCTGACCAGACTCTCCAGCTCATCGTAGACATACTGCGACGTAAAATCGTCGCGAATCATCTCCGAAATCAGGATCATGCCATCGCAGAGCGGCACTTTATTAAATTCGAAATCGGCTAAGGACCTCATGACTTACCCCAGTAACGGTATTCTTGTGGTGGCGAGTTTAATGATGATGTACAGCACCACCAGACCCAGCAGAAAGGCGATAAACCCGACCTGCTGGCTGCGCGGACGACGACGTCCAGGCGCGATAAAACCCAAAACGATATATACCCATCATACTTCAAGCTGCATGCGCGTTGGCTGCGCTCGCTCACCTCAGTCACATAGTTAACTATGCTCCTGAGGACTCGCTCTCTTGCCGCCTTCATGCAACTCGAATTATTTTGGGTATAGATGATAACGCCAAACAGCTTTTCAGTCAGCCATGCGCCTTTATCAGTAAATGGCAGATAACCTGTTTTCACTGCCACTGCCCCAGCGTCAGACGCTCGTTACCGCCGTAGTCGCGGCAGGTCTCGACAGCAGCATAACCCGTCTGCCTGAAGAGCCCACGCACCGCCTCCCCCTGCGTCCAGCCATGCTCCACCAGCAGCCAGCCGCCGGGCAGGAGATGTTGTCGTGACGTTGTCACAATGTCTTCCAGATCGGCCAGCCCTGCATTACCTGCGACCAGCGCCGTCAGCGGTTCAAAGCGCACATCCCCCTGCGCCAGGTGTGGGTCGTGTTCGTCAATATAGGGCGGATTACTGACAATCATCCCGAACGTCTGTTTCTCCAGCGCACTGAACCAGCTGCTTTGCTGCACGGTCACATTAGTCACGCCCAGTCGCTCAACGTTACGCTGCGCCAGCGCCACCGCGTCGGGCATCACATCGACCGCCGTTACCGCGCAATCGGGCCGCTCGGTGGCGAGCGCCAGCGCGATTGCGCCAGTGCCCGTTCCGAGATCGAGAATGCGGCTGGCCACTGCGGGTAACCGCGCCAGCGCCTGCTCCACCAGACATTCGGTGTCGGGACGCGGGATCAGCGTCGCCGCTGAGACGAACAAGGGTAACGACCAGAACTCGCGCTCCCCGACCAGATGTGCCACCGGCTCGCCGGTTTTACGGCGGGCAAGCAGCGCGGCCAGCTGCGCTTCCTGCTCTACGGTCAGTTCGGTTTCACCGAAGGCCAACAGATACGTGCGGGCTTTTCCCGTCACATATTCCAGCAAAATTTCGGCGTCGCGCTTCGGGCTTTCACTGTCAGAGAGCGCGCCGGTGGCCTGGCGTAACCAGCTCTGAAAATCCATTATTCCTGCTCGGACAATGCCGCCAGCTGGTCGGCCTGGTATTCCTGCACGATAGGCTCAATCAGCATATCGAGCTTGCCTTCCATCACCTCATCCAGACGGTATAACGTCAGGTTGATGCGGTGGTCGGTCACGCGGCCCTGCGGGAAGTTGTAGGTACGGTTACGGTCGCTACGATCGCCGCTGCCCAGCAGGTTACGACGGGTAGAAGCTTCCGCCTGTTGCCGTTTTGCCATTTCCGCCGCGTGAATACGCGCACCCAGTACGGACAGCGCTTTGGCTTTGTTTTTGTGCTGAGAACGCTCGTCCTGACACTCCACCACAATGCCGGTTGGCAGGTGGGTAATACGGATGGCGGAGTCGGTGGTGTTAACGTGCTGACCACCCGCCCCGGAAGAACGGAAGGTATCAATACGCAGATCGGCCGGGTTAATGTCCGGCAGTTCCGCTTCCGGCAGCTCTGGCATCACCGCAACCGTGCAGGCTGAAGTGTGAATACGGCCCTGCGACTCGGTCGCCGGTACACGCTGCACGCGATGGCCGCCGGACTCAAACTTGAGACGGCCGTACACGCCGTCACCGCTGATTTTGGCGATCACCTCTTTAAAACCGCCGTGCTCGCCTTCGTTGGCGCTCATGATCTCCACGCGCCAGCGACGCGATTCGGCGTAACGGCTGTACATGCGGAACAGGTCTCCGGCGAACAGTGCCGCCTCATCACCGCCCGTTCCGGCACGGACTTCCACAAACGCGTTACGCTCGTCGTCTGGATCTTTCGGCAGCAGAAGCACCTGCAGCTGTTGCTCCATCTCTTCTGAGCGCGCTTTGGCATCCTGCAGCTCTTCCTGCGCCATTTCGCGCATTTCAGGATCGTCGAGCATCATCTGCGCGGTTTCGATATCTTCCTGAACCTGTTGCCAGTCGGTAAAGCATTTTGAAACATCACTTAACTGCGCATATTCACGCGACAGTGCGCGAAAACGTTCCTGGTCCGCAATGGTCCCGGCATCGCCGAGCAGCGCCTGGACTTCTTCATGGCGCTCGTGCAGAGCTTCCAGTTTAGCGACGATAGAAGGCTTCATAGGCGTAAGTGCACCTTGTAATAGAAAATGGGTATAGGGCGCTATTCCAGCCCGAGGCTGTTGCGCAGAATAGTCAGGCGTTCATCGTCCCCGTCACGGGCAGCCTGCTGGAGTGATTTGGTTGGTGCATGGATCAAGCGATTGGTTAGTTTCCAGGCCAGATCCTGCATAATAGCGTGTGCGTCGCCGCCCTGTTCCAGAGCCGCTAACGCTTTGGCAGTCAGGTCATCACGCACCTGCTCCGCCTGACCGCGATATTCGCGGATGGTCTCGCTGACGCTTTGCGCGCGCAGCCAGGCCATAAATTCACTGGCTTCCTGCTCGACAATGGTTTCCGCCTGCACCGCTGCCGCTTTACGCTGGGCAAGGTTGTGCGAAATGATGCTTTGCAGGTCATCCACGCTGTAGAGATAGGCGTTGGCCAGTTTGCCAACCTCCGGTTCGACATCACGCGGTACGGCGATATCCACCAGAAGCATTGGCTGATTACGACGGGATTTCAGCGCGCGCTCTACCATCCCTTTACCGATAATCGGCAGCGGGCTGGCCGTCGAGCTAATGATGATGTCCGCCTCTTTCAGACGTTCGTCGATCTCGCTCAGCGCAATCACCTCGGCCCCGACTTCGTCTGCCAGCACCTGCGCACGCTCGCGGGTGCGGTTAGCGATAACCATCTTTTTCACTTTATGCTCGCGCAGATGGCGCGCCACAAGCTCAATGGTTTCGCCCGCGCCGACCAGCATCACGGTGACGGTCGACAGGGATTCGAAGATTTGACGTGCAAGGGTACAGGCCGCGAACGCAACAGAAACCGCACTGGCACCAATGTCGGTTTCGGTTCGCACACGCTTCGCCACGGAGAATGACTTCTGGAACATACGCTCCAGCTCGCTGGCTTTCAGATGCCCTTTTTGCGAATCCGCAAACGCTTTTTTTACCTGACCGAGAATTTGCGGCTCGCCCAGCACCAGCGAATCCAGACCACTCGCGACACGCATAAGATGGCTCACCGCATCGTTATCCTGATGCCAGTACAGGCTCTTACGCAGCTCGTCTTCGTTGAGATTGTGGTAGTCGCATAACCAGCGGATCAGCGCTTCATGCAGGTTATCCTGCTCTTCCACGCTTAAGTAAAGCTCGGTACGGTTGCACGTCGAGAGCACCACCCCGCCCTGCACCATCGGTTGTGCAAGCAGGCTATCCAGCGCCAGGTCAAGCGTATCCGGCGAAAACGTGACGCGTTCTCGCAGCGAAACCGGGGCGGTTTTGTGGTTGATGCCGAGTGCTAATAGGGTCATGTTGAGCGGGAGTAGTACCAGCGTTAATAAGGTTAGCAAGACGCATCATACAGGATGCGCGAGATCAATAAAAGAGACTGCCCCCTTTCGGAGTAATAGGTTACTCAACGCTTTGAGATAATTTGAACGTAGACGGTGACACCCTTCAACGCTAGCATTAACAGTTATAACTGCAACGTATCTCAAGGATTTGTCCTCATTATGACCCGACTGATTCGCCTGCTGCCGCTGGCAGCACTGGTTCTGACCGCATGTTCTGTCACTCAACCAAAAGGCCCGGGCAAAAGCCCTGACTCACCACAGTGGCGTCAGCACCAGCAGGACGTACGTAATTTAAGTCAGTACCAGACCCGCGGCGCGTTTGCTTATCTCTCTGACGAACAAAAGGTTTATGCCCGCTTCTTCTGGCAGCAAACGGGGCAAGATAACTACCGCCTGCTGCTGCTGAACCCGTTGGGCAGTACCGAGCTGGAGCTTAACGCTAAGCCGGGTGAAGCGCAGATCACGGATAACAAAGGCCAGCACTACACCGCCACCGACGCGGAAGAGATGATTGGCAAACTGACCGGAATGCCTATCCCGCTGAACAGCCTGCGCCAGTGGATCCTGGGCCTGCCGGGTGACGCCACCGACTACACCCTGGACGATCAGTACCGTCTGAGCCAGGTGAACTACACGCAGAACGGTAAAACCTGGAAGGTGGTGTACAGCGCCTATGACAGCAACAGTAAACCGTCGCTGCCATCGAATATGGAGCTGACGCAGGGTAACCAGCGCATCAAGCTGAAAATGGACAACTGGATCGTTAAATGATGACCCACTGGCCCTCTCCGGCAAAACTTAACCTGTTTTTATATATCACCGGCCAACGTGCTGACGGGTATCACACCCTGCAGACGCTGTTTCAGTTTATCGATTATGGCGACACGCTCTCGATTGAGCTGCGTCAGGACGGGCAGATCTGTCTGCTGACGCCGGTGGAAGGCGTAGCGCATGAGGATAACCTGATCGTGCGCGCCGCGCGTCTGCTGATGAACGCAGCGGCTGACACCGGGCGCTTGCCCGCCGGGAGCGGTGCGGATATTCGCATTGAGAAGCGTCTGCCGATGGGCGGTGGGCTGGGTGGCGGTTCATCCAATGCCGCGACCGTCCTGGTCGCCCTGAATCATCTCTGGGGCTGCGGATTGTCAACGGATGAACTGGCCGCGTTAGGGTTAACGCTGGGGGCGGATGTCCCGGTGTTTGTGCGCGGTCATGCAGCATTTGCTGAAGGGGTGGGTGAAATCCTCTCCCCGGTTGAACCGCCGGAAAAATGGTACCTCGTAGCCCATCCAGGCGTCAGCATTCCGACTCCGGTCATCTTCAAAGATCCTGAGCTGCCACGCAATACCCCGGCGCGGTCAATAGAAACGTTATTAAATTGTGAATTCAGCAACGATTGCGAGGTTATCGCAAGAAAACGTTTTCGCGAGGTTGATGCGGCGCTTTCCTGGCTGTTAGAATACGCGCCGTCGCGCCTGACTGGTACAGGGGCCTGTGTCTTTGCTGAATTTGACACCGAATCCGCCGCTCGTCAGGTGCTTGAGCAAGCGCCGGATTGGCTGCATGGTTTTGTAGCGCGCGGGATGAACACCTCCCCCCTACAGCAGGCCATTCTGGCGCAGACTGAGTTTCGGTGACAACGTCACCCTGTTCCAGACGTTGCATCGCGCTCTTTAATACACCGCCTGGATAGCATTTCGCCTGGCCCCGCACAGTTTGCGGCGAACGCTATCCACCACTGGACGCATGCCTGAGGTTCTTCTCGTGCCTGATATGAAGCTTTTTGCTGGTAACGCCACCCCGGAACTAGCACAACGTATTGCCAACCGCCTGTACACTTCCCTCGGCGACGCCGCTGTAGGTCGCTTTAGCGACGGCGAAGTCAGCGTACAAATTAACGAAAATGTACGCGGTGGTGATATTTTCATCATCCAGTCCACCTGTGCTCCAACGAATGACAACCTGATGGAATTGGTTGTTATGGTCGATGCCCTGCGTCGCGCTTCTGCAGGCCGTATCACTGCTGTAATCCCTTACTTTGGCTATGCCCGCCAGGACCGTCGCGTCCGTTCCGCGCGTGTGCCAATCACCGCTAAAGTTGTCGCGGACTTCCTGTCCAGCGTTGGCGTTGACCGCGTACTGACCGTTGACCTGCACGCAGAGCAGATTCAGGGCTTCTTCGACGTCCCGGTTGATAACGTATTCGGCAGCCCAATCCTGCTGGAAGATATGCTGCAGCTGAACCTGGACAACCCGATTGTGGTTTCTCCGGACATCGGCGGCGTGGTACGTGCCCGTGCTATCGCTAAGCTGCTGAACGATACCGACATGGCAATCATCGACAAACGCCGTCCGCGCGCTAACGTTTCTCAGGTGATGCACATCATCGGTGACGTTGCTGGCCGTGACTGCGTGCTGGTTGACGACATGATCGATACCGGCGGTACGCTGTGTAAAGCCGCTGAAGCGCTGAAAGAGCGTGGTGCCAAGCGCGTGTTCGCGTACGCGACTCACCCGATCTTCTCCGGTAACGCGGTAAACAACCTCCGTAACTCCGTCATTGACGAAGTTGTGGTATGCGATACCATCCCACTGAGTGACGAGATCAAGGCACTGCCAAACGTGCGTACCCTGACCCTGTCCGGGATGCTGGCCGAAGCGATTCGTCGTATCAGCAACGAAGAATCCATCTCTGCAATGTTCGAACACTAATCGAACACGGCCGAAAAACCCGCTGCGGCGGGTTTTTTTGTTTCTGATATTTATTAATGCTCTAAATAATTCGGGTTGCAGGAAGGCGGCAAGTGAATGAATCCCAGTCACTTACTTAAGTAAGTGACTGGGATGAATGAGCGCAGCCAACGCATCTGCAGCGCGAAGTATGACGAGCAATGATTAATGCCTCCTTCACCTGCCATTGATATGACAGATGATGCGCATACGGATGATAGATAATTGTGAAAAACATCACTTCCTCACATGTTCTGCCCTTTCGCGCCCTCATCGACGCATGCTGGAAAGAGAAATACACCTCGTCACGCTTTATCCGTGACCTGATTGCCGGGATCACCGTTGGTATTATCGCCATTCCGCTGGCCATGGCGCTGGCGATTGGCAGCGGCGTGGCTCCACAGTATGGCCTGTATACCTCGGCCGTCGCCGGGATCGTGATTGCCCTCACGGGCGGTTCGCGTTTCAGTGTGTCCGGCCCTACCGCTGCTTTTGTGGTGATCCTCTATCCGGTATCACAGCAGTTTGGTCTGGCAGGCCTGCTGGTTGCCACGCTCATGTCTGGCCTCTTTTTGATTCTCTTTGGCCTGGCCCGCTTTGGCCGGCTGATTGAATATATTCCCCTTTCCGTAACGCTGGGATTCACCTCCGGGATCGGCATCACCATCGGAACGATGCAAATTAAAGATTTCCTGGGGCTGCAGATGCCTCACGTTCCTGAGCACTATCTGCAGAAAGTGGGAGCGCTGCTTATGGCTTTGCCCACGGCCAACCTGGGCGATGCCGCCATCGGGATCGTTACGCTGGGTACGCTCATCGTCTGGCCGCGCTTAGGCATTCGTCTGCCTGGCCACCTGCCCGCGTTGCTGCTGGGCTGCGCGGTGATGGCCATCGTCAACATGTTTGGTGGTCATGTCGCCACCATCGGCTCACAGTTCCACTATGTTCTGGCGGACGGTTCTCAGGGCAGCGGTATTCCTCAACTGTTACCACAGCTGGTTCTTCCCTGGGATATGCCCGGCTCCAGCTTTACCTTAAGCTGGGATTCGCTGCGCGCACTGCTGCCCGCCGCCTTTTCAATGGCGATGCTGGGGGCGATTGAATCTCTGCTCTGCGCCGTGGTGCTTGATGGCATGACCGGTACCAAGCACAAAGCCAACAGCGAGCTGGTCGGCCAGGGCTTAGGTAACCTCATCGCTCCGTTCTTCGGCGGTATTACAGCCACCGCAGCTATCGCCCGTTCTGCGGCCAACGTGCGCGCGGGTGCAACCTCACCGGTTTCGGCGGTTATCCACTCCCTGCTGGTGATCCTCGCGTTGCTGATCCTCGCGCCGCTGCTCTCCTGGCTGCCGCTATCTGCCATGGCCGCCCTGCTGCTGATGGTGGCCTGGAACATGAGCGAAGCGCATAAGGTGGTGAACCTGCTGCGTCGCGCACCGAAAGACGACATCATCGTCATGCTGATCTGTATGTCGCTGACCGTGCTCTTCGATATGGTGATCGCCATCAGCGTCGGCATCGTGCTGGCTTCCCTGCTGTTTATGCGCCGGATCGCGCAGATGACGCGCCTTTCCCCGGTAAACGTGGAGGTGCCTGATGATGTGCTGGTGCTGCGGGTAATCGGTCCGCTGTTCTTCGCTGCGGCGGAAGGCCTGTTCAGCGATCTGGAATCCCGCATTGCGGGCAAACGGATTGTGGTGCTGAAATGGGATGCCGTACCGGTGCTGGACGCCGGTGGGCTGGACGCCTTCCAGCGCTTTGTAAAACGTCTGCCGGAAGGCTGTGAGCTGCGGGTGAGTAATCTGGAATTTCAGCCGCTGCGCACTATGGCGCGCGCTGGCGTGCAGCCGATCCCTGGCCGCCTTGCCTTCTATCCCAACCGCGACGCCGCGTTAGCGGATCTGTGATTCATCTGATGCGGAGAAACGTCTCTGCATCATTATCCCTATCGCCTGCTGGAGCCATTCAAGCACAGCAGGCGTCATCCACGTCCCTTTCATCAGATACGGCTCCTGCTGCATAGCAGCGCGAAACTTTTGCTGCGTCTCAGGGTTTGTTCCTGCGTATGACTGGAACAACGCCAGCCAGGTTTCAGCCAGCTTTTGCGCCTCGTCAGAGGCGGGGTCGAGATTTTCCCGCTGCGCCTGGTGCAGCTTCGCCACCAGCGGCGGCCACTCCATCATGCGGTCAAAGTAGTGTTTCCGTGTAAAAGCCATCTCATCGGCAGAGAGATACTTTTCCCAGATGGCCAGCTTCGATTCGGCAAACGCCCGCGTGATGTAGTCGGTCATCTCGGCGGTGATGCCCGTTTGCTCACGCATTTGCGGCTCGACGCTGTGCATCTCGTTCAGCCGGGTGAGAAACTCCGGCTTGCCGGCAGTGTCCTGCTCCAGGCGCTCCATCCAGCGCGTCGCAAGATCCATCGCCCGCGGGTCAGAAACGGGTATGTGCTGTTCCAGCAGCGTGTTGGCCTCGGTAACCAGCCCTGACCAGACAGCCGCCAGCGCATCTTTCTGCACCGCAAACGGCAGTTGCTGTAGCTCTTCTTTGCTAAACCAGCGATCGTACATATTCATTAACTCCAGAGTCTGTAGCCAGGATTCCAGATCGGGCGTTTCATCGCCGGTAAGCCCGGTGCGCAAGTCCACCAGCCTGTCACGCAGCGTGTTAATGCTGCGCAGCTGTTTATCCAGCAAACTGATTTGCGCATCGAGGAGTTCCGTTAACGAAAGCGACTCCTGCTCCAGAAAATCCCTGATTTCAGCAAGCTCCAGCCCCGCTTTTGCCAGTGCCTGAATCATATGCAAGCGCTGTACATCCGCCAGATTATAAAGCCGGTAGCCTGCCGCGCTTCTGGCAGAAGGTAGCAATAACCCTGTTTGCTCATAGTGATGCAATGTGCGCACGGTGATCCCAGCGCGTTTTGCCAGTTCACCCACCTGAATCAACATAACTGCTCCTTTTATTTTGCCAGTGACGCCACTCTGGTGCCTTACGTTACGTGAGGGTCAACCCCTCAGGCAAAAAAAAACGACCCCATCTGGAGTCGTTTCAGTGTTCTTTATTCTATGCGCACTAGCTGTGCTTATGCTGGTCGCGGCGGCAGCGTTTGTCGTAATGGCGCACCCACCAGTATTTATCACACACTTCCTCATGACCGCTCACACGCGCCCCGGCGAGCCACAGTACCGCCCCCAGGAAGATGCTCAATACCGCACCATGCGCGAAGTATTGTGGGAGATCAAGCTGCGGCAATTGGTTTAAAATTGAATAACCCACACCGGCTACCATCACGAACAGCCCCAACCCCATCAGCACGTTACCGAGTAACGAAGCGTTTTTGCGTTTCATATGTCACCTCCGGAACTTTGGGTTGTAGGGAATAAGTCCCTATTCCTTGTGTGTAAAGTATAGACAACGCCCCTTTTATGAGTTGCGTCAATGATCACAATTACAGATTACTCCCAAACAAAAATTTACAAATAACGCATTGAACAGCTTGAAATTCTAATTGTTCAAATAAGTAATTATTCGTATTTCGCTGTTAAGGTCGCAGAATTTTGTCAAGCGGCGCGCCAGACAGTAAACTACGCGCCAGATCTGGAACCCATTAGGAATTGAATCGTGACGATTAAACTGATTGTCGGCCTCGCCAACCCAGGCGCAGAATACGCTGCAACCCGCCACAATGCCGGGGCCTGGTACGTTGATCTGCTGGCCGAACGGTTACGTGCTCCCCTGCGTGAAGAACCAAAATTCTACGGGTATACCTCACGTATCAATCTCGCCGGTGCGGATGTGCGCCTGCTGGTGCCTACCACCTTTATGAACCTGAGCGGCAAAGCCGTGGCGGCAATGGCAACGTTTTATCGCATCAATCCGGATGAGATTCTGGTTGCTCACGATGAGCTGGACCTGCCGCCAGGGGTGGCAAAGTTTAAACTGGGCGGCGGCCATGGCGGACACAACGGTCTGAAAGATATCATCAGTAAGCTGGGTAATAACCCGAATTTTCACCGTTTGCGCGTAGGAATCGGCCATCCGGGCGATAAAAACAAAGTTGTTGGTTTTGTGCTGGGTAAGCCCCCGGTTTCTGAGCAGAAACTGATTGATGAGGCGGTAGACGAAGCGGCGCGCTGCACTGAAATCTGGCTCAAAGATGGGTTAACCAAAGCGACAAACCGCTTACATGCTTTCAAAGCGCAATAATCTGCCCGATACGGCATTTTTACCGCGCGGTAGGCGGGTTACGTGTATAATAGGCGTAGTTATTTACTTTTCATCAGTCGGTTATCGTTAACGGATTGATTATCAAGATATTAAGGTGATTTAGAAATGGGATTCAAATGCGGTATCGTCGGTCTGCCAAACGTGGGCAAATCCACCCTGTTTAACGCGCTTACCAAAGCGGGTATCGAAGCGGCGAACTTCCCGTTCTGTACCATCGAGCCTAACACCGGCGTTGTACCAATGCCCGACCCACGTCTGGACCAGCTCGCGGAAATCGTGAAGCCGCAGCGCATTCTGCCAACCACCATGGAGTTCGTGGACATCGCGGGCCTGGTGAAAGGTGCATCCAAAGGTGAAGGTCTGGGTAACCAGTTCCTGACCAACATCCGTGAAACCGAAGCGATCGGTCACGTGGTGCGTTGCTTCGAGAACGACAACATTATCCACGTAGCAGGTAAAGTAAACCCGGCGGAAGATATTGATGTAATCAATACCGAGCTGGCGCTGTCGGATCTGGATACCTGCGAACGTGCGATCCACCGTATCTCCAAGAAAGCCAAAGGTGGCGATAAAGACGCCAAAGCCGAATTAGCGGTGCTGGAAAAATGTCTGCCACAGCTGGAAAACGCAGGTATGCTGCGCTCTCTTGACCTGAGCAAAGACGAGAAAGAGCTTATCCGCTACCTGAGCTTCCTGACGCTTAAGCCAACCATGTACATTGCCAACGTGAACGAAGACGGTTTTGAAAATAACCCGTACCTCGATCAGGTTCGTGCTATCGCCGAGAAAGAAGGTTCTGTCGTTGTTCCGGTTTGCGCCGCTGTAGAAGCCGATATCGCCGAGCTGGATGACGAAGAGCGAGACGAGTTCATGGCCGAGCTGGGTCTGGAAGAGCCAGGTCTGAACCGCGTTATCCGTGCAGGTTATGCCCTGCTCAACCTGCAGACCTACTTCACCGCTGGGGTGAAAGAAGTGCGTGCGTGGACTATCCCTGTTGGCGCAACGGCTCCACAGGCTGCGGGCAAGATCCACACCGATTTCGAGAAAGGCTTCATCCGTGCGCAGACTATCGCGTTTGAAGACTTCATCACCTACAAGGGTGAGCAAGGCGCGAAAGAAGCCGGCAAGATGCGTGCTGAAGGGAAAGACTACATCGTTAAAGATGGCGATGTGATGAACTTCCTGTTTAACGTCTGAGTCGATATGAATGAAAAAAATCCACGCTTTGGCGTGGATTTTTTTATTGCGCGGTCAAAACACATTGGCTAAGCGTTCTGTTTTCATGCTGGGTTCAAAAGGAATGATGTCAGCCGTCGCAAGCTTTAACCTCTGAAACGGATCTTCGCGTAGTCGCTCTTCAAGTGAGGCAAGACTCTCACATTTAGCGAGAATGACACCACCATTTCTTGGGACCCGTCTTCCGGATGCGAGGAAAATCCCCTCTGCATACCCCTTTTTCAGCCACTCTATATGTGCTGGTATCGCTGCATCAATCTCTTCGAGTGGTCTGATATAGGTTAAAATGACAATGTAAACCGTGCTCATCCTTTGCCTCTCAGTTGTGTTTTAGCCGCTTGTTGAAATTGCTTATGCAGTCCCTCTTTTGCCACCCGGTTATGGTTATCATTTTGGGCACATTTGATCTTAATATGCAGGGCCTGAGCAAGACAACGCGTTACGCGTCATATCCCAGGAGTAAAACCAATCATGCCAGCCGTTTTTTTTTGCTGGATAGCTACTGACAACGACCACTTCCTTTGACAGGTTGAATGTTAAGTAATAGAAAGTCGCGCCTTCAGGAGGTGCAGAAAAAAATAGTTTTTCGCCCTGAGCATTGAAGATGGTTAAAATGGTTGGTAATGGCTTTGGTTCGCTTAACGCAAAAACTAACTGGCGTGTTGAGTCGACCATTGCATAGTCTAAAAATGGTATATTAACCAGTATGTTACTTTCACCACATACCCATTGAAGCAGGTCATTCTCTTTACTACAACTGAGATTTTCAATCATTGGCAAACCTCAACTTTTAAAGTTTGAACTGTTTCAAATCACCTTCAAAAAGCCCCACAAGATAAACCCGGTATCGGGCTGGCTGCACTTCTTTATACGTTAATACAGTAGAAAACTCTTTTAAACACTTTGAACATGTGTTTTGCGAAACATTTAGTTGGCTGTCATCGTAAATATATATATTATTGTCACTGACGAGCTTCACACCTCTCATTTTCTTAACCAGGAAGTATTTTACCTCTTCAGAAAGCAAGTCAAACTCATATGAGTTCACGATGGAATAGGTTATTGCACCCTCGCATTCAGGGCATGCTATTTCTGTGCCATAATCTATAAAGTCATTATCTATGCCATCCAGGACTAATATTTTCTTTTTCAGTCGATTAGTTATTTTCATTTCCTTTAAACTTTTGAATTTATTAATAGACAAGTAAAGTGAGAAGAAAACGGGGCGATTTATTAATCACTAACGTTATTTAATCAAACATTCCATTCGATATAAATACCACAATCGAAGCTTTTTTCATTAGACTGTACAATAATTCTTCCCCATTCATGATCCCATTGAATTCCATATGGGGGAGTGATAATTTTAAGTTTGTGGTGTGAGGTTATTTCACTCTCAATCCATGCTGTCAAGCGTTGTTCTTCTTCAGATAAATTACTCAAATTGGCTCTTTTATTCCAATCTCCTAAAGTTTTATAAAAATTTCCATTCTTACTTGTAAGGAATATTGAAGGGGAAAAAGAAAACACTGAAGGCCTCAGTTCGAAAATGAAAGTTTGATCTTTCCAGTCTATATTATCAATAGAGAAGTAATAATGGCCTATTGTCGTAAATGGCGAGAATAACTTGTAAAACTCCGAATTTTTAAACGTCTCTAAATCCTTTAATTCAAGGGGGTGGTTATCAATGGCCACTAAGCCACTATTAACATCAAAATGCATTTCTAACATATCTAAACCACCTTATCTGAAAGTGACTATGTTATATTCCAAACTATATATATCCCATGATTAAATGATTTTATCTCATATGAGACGGAAACCCGTCCCCATTCAAAGCGCCATCTCATCATGTCTGTTTCCGTGGTATCAGGCGTTTCCAGGTTTAATGATTCTTTCAGCCAATCAGACAAGCTTTTCACTGAGTCATTAAGCATATGAATATTAGTTCGCGCATTCCAGTCATTTAATGCGTTATAGTATTGACTATTTTTATCAACAAGATGAAGCATAAAAGGAAATCCATAGCACACTGGACGTATAGTAACTTGAAATTCTTTGTCGAAAAACGCTACTGAGTCAACAAGGTAGTGATTCGGCATGATTTTATTTACAGCTTTGCGCTTGATTAATTCGTGGTATAAACCACTCTTACAAAAGCCTTCTTCAGTATCCATTCCCAAAGGCAGATCATCAAATTTCAGATCACCGGTAATCGGATTTAAATTTAATGCAATCATGTTCCCCTGCTTTACTTTTGACTGTCTAACAAGATCTTAATGATATATTCGACTTAACATGATAACAACCATATGACGAGAATTTTCCGTGTACAAATCAAATTTGTTATAACATTTATAATTACATGCGCATAACAATAAAGTCTTATTGCCAATGGTGCAATAAGTCAATCCACATTTCTTTTTCCCCTGCGCTAACTTTTATGCCATCTCTATTTTGTTTTACATACTGCATGTATGTTTCATAAATAGCTCTTATCATCACCGTTTTTTCAGAGCGAGATCCTTCAATCAAAGTCATTAGTTTTTCCAAATAAATTGATGAATTCACTCTTTCGTTGAAAAAAACATTGAGGTAATCTAGTACTTCATTATATGAATCGTAATTCATGACCGGCTTCTCTGATTTCTTATTCCGATTTATTTTAGCATATCCAATTTCTGGTATGCGCCTAAAACTGTGTTTCCATTTTCCAAAGGAGCCATGTATGCAAGTGTAAATTCATACCGGAACGCTACGCATGGAGATTCTGGTTGGTCTGTACACCAGTTTAAGCAATAAAGACTAATCATTTTCTATGTCAGGAGGAGGAGTCGTAATGCCAAGAACATCTCGCCCAAATCGAATATCTTCGTCGGTTTTCTTTTTTAACTTAAGGATTATAACACCCAGTGGAGCATTATTTTTATCTGAATAAATTTTAAAGGAAAATAACTTAGTTCGGATATTAATTACTAAGACAGTTTCTTCATCAAAATTTTCAAGAGCAATAATTAATTCATCAAGACCTTCTACCTTCAACCCTGTAAGTTTTTTATTATTTTTATGCGCTTTCATTATTCGCAACTCATCTTGAGTATTGTTTATAAATGATGCACATTGAACATTATTATTTTTATTTAAAGAAGAATTATATTCATTCGGTATTTTTTCTCGCGCATAATCAATAAGTTTATTATCATTTATCATGGTAACATCACCTCAATGTAGGCTCTTAAAAGTCCTTTCAGAAAGATTTCACGTTCCTTAATGCATCAAACCACCACGAATCACCTTGTGAAGGAGTCTATTGAAAGTGCAGTGTCTATATCCGATCCATGCAACCGCGCTGTCATCTCTCTTCATTTCTGTACCTCAGAGTAATCGGCCAGGTCAAAAAATACCGAAACTGATTATCGTGCAACCCTGTCTCACGATGCAGGAGTTCCCCCTGCATCCGCATGTTCTGGGAATATCCTGATCCCTGCGTCTCGCTCTCGCGCAGCAGCTTGCCCCAGGCACTGTTCCCCCCTTCCCAGCGCACCTGCCCTTCAATATCCACTATCCGCTCCGACATGCCGTTGGGCTGGCAGTGGAACCAGAAGATCGCCGGTGCATCATCGCCGTCAATACGCGCCAGCGGATCGTAGCTGTCCTGGTCGCTGTAGACTCAAACCATCGGTACGTTCCCGTGCATCTCGTGCAGCAGGCGGTAATGGGTTATTTTCTCAATCGCCCCTTAGAGTGGATTATCATCAGCGGCGAACAGTTAGTGAATAAAATAAAAAGAAAGACATCAAGCGTAATGCGTGATATATAAATTAAAAGCTGTAATTAATCTTTGTACTATCCTTCACAGATAAGGATTGGGACGAGTCAAGAGTCATTTATCCTGTCCGAGGCATCAACCTGTTCATCGTCCAAAAAAATGTCACAAACCACCTAACTAAAGTAATTTTCCATTTAAATGTTAGTCAACAAAAATAAAAGTAAATATCACGTATCAAAACTCCATCCGCTTCATCAACAGTTCTTGTTTTGACTTTATTAAATTCAGCTAAAATACCTTTTACTGGCACTTCAGGCATTGATATGTCTTCATAAAAAGCTTCCTGTTGGCTTTCCCGAACATATTTTTTCATTAAATAAACAAGATTCTCTCGTAATTCTTTTTCTGTCATCACTTTTACTCCGGATTTATACTATCTTACAAAAAAAAGAGATTACCTCCTGATGTCGATGGTAATAGCATAACCTAAGTAAAACAATACAGGATATTAATTTAAATAACAATCTTGCCAGTTTTGCTTATAAAAATTTATTGCCATACATTGAACAACTGCCTCCATATCTCCTGTTCCTCATGAGTAAGGACTCTATAAGTTAGTGAACTTTTCTCTTCAAACTCCTCCGTATCCTGTATTGATAAAATGCAGAAACCTATTGCTTGCTTAAACTTTTGCTTTGGAGCAAAAACAACCTGGCAAAGCGCATACTTCCCATTACTCATTGGAATGACAAAGATGTCACCCTCTTTATATTTTACTTTCATAAGCCATTCCCTTTCCGAATTGATAACGCATCTTTCAATACTTCCCCACCCCAATCACTACCATAACCTGCAATATCATATTTGCTTCGTGTGGTAAGCAGCCCCTGCGTGCTGCTTGTTTCACGGTGGAGTTAGTCGCGGGTATAAGGACAGCTTATTGAGGGTAAGATTCAGCAAGGAGCGTAAGAGGCAGCCAGAATGTGTACTGAAGGTAAAGATTACATCGTTAATAATGGCGATGTGATGAACTTCTTGTTTAACGTTTGATTTGTTTTGAATGAAAAAATCCACGCCAAGGCGTGGATGTAACTCAGAGATAAACTCCTTCTTCTAATGAGTTTTCAGTAAATGTTGCTTTTGTAAAGGAAATTAGAACATCTGAGCCTTGCTTTTTATATTTAACTTCGTAACTACCAGGATCTAAAGTTATAAACTCACCTGATATAACATCTGAATCATCAGGCTCAAGATCTCCGCCCGTGATATCCTCTCCAGCCCCAACGAAAACCTTTCCAGAAGGTGCTTTTAAAAATAGCGACCCGGTATATTCATCAACATCATGCTTAATAAGTATTTTATAGACACCATCATCTCCAAGATTGAGAAATAATACATTCCCTTTATTTATTTCTTCAACTTCATCTTCTGAAAGACTCCACCAATCTGCATCATCATTAATTCTATGTTTTAATGACATCAAATCATAAATAACTAATGTTGCAGTATTTGTTTGTATGTTTAAAATTTTTGTCATTGCATAATAAAAAAGTGTTAATTTTAATAATGGGCACAATGAAAATCACCATCCGATGCCCAGATTGTCTAAGAGCATTATATAATGAGTTAATCATCACAAACTGCAATAAAATAAAAATACCATCACTCACAGCCAAAAAACTAAAGGGCCAGAAATCGGTTGGCTGTCCACCCAGCATCTGCTGGCGCGTTTTGCTGATGCAGCGTCCGAGTCGCGGGTCGTACCGATAGTGTCAGCGCGTCTGGCCGTTATCCTTCTCCACGGTGTGGCCGTGGATGTCATAACGCCAGCGGCGGGACCAGCGGTGCGGCAAAGGACATTGCCGGTAAAGACGTTCCGGCGATGCAGGCGACCAGGCGGTTGTACTCGCTGCGGGTGGTAAGCAGTTCCTGCGTGCGGAAGGGAAAGATTACATTGTTAAAGATATCAATGTGATGAACTTTTTTTAACGTTTGATTTGTTTTAAATAAAAAAAATACTAGTTTCTTTTAAATTTAAAAATACCTTCCTTGAGTGGACGATCTTTTATTCCCCCCCAAGGATCATCCAGCAAAAACTTCGCAGCAATTGCTTCTTTTGTCGGTACAAGAGTGAAATTATAGTAAATTTCATCCCCTTCACAAATCTCATAAAAGAGTGAATAAATTTTATCGGTTAAATCCAAACTTAAATCAAACTTCTCAGTTGCTGAAGCGACTTGCAGTTTATGTTGATCAGTAACGGTAAAGGGCACAACAATGCAGCGTTGAGCATTTTCATCCAATTTGAAAACGTTCTCTAGTTTGATGTTGACGTTTGCTCCAAACGCATCCTCTGGCAATGGATCGAATATAACATAATCGTTATGAAGAACCGCACCTTGAGAAACATTACCTTTTCCCCACTGGCTCATTTTTTCATCATAATCTCGGGAGCGTAACAATATTTGACTATTTGAGATCAGAAGATCAACAGAATTGATATATCCAAGACTCATTACACAAAACCCTCTTTTTCAATTCTTTTATGAATGTTAACATGTATATACTTTCACCTTGAACATTAATTTATTAAAAAAAGATAGCTAGTAATGCTTCGTGATGATAAATTCATGATGATATTTGACAATTTTTAGTCATTGTGAAGGATATGTTGTGTGTATGATTATTTTACAAAAAACTAATTATCTCAATTCATAACAGACCATGCCGATGTCGATTAAAGGTGCTGTGGTAAATATCCGTTCCACGTATGAGTAGTGTCGTCTCTTCCCATTTCTTTGCCTCAGCGTAGTCGGTGAGATCAAAATAAATACTATACATGCGCGCAGAGATCTAATTGGCAAACTCCCTTCGAATTTTGGCTAAAAGAGAGCTTGCCAGTTTCTTTGGTATTGCTCTATCGCTTCGGCATATTTTTGTCATGATGCAACTTGCTTCATTTTTCAATGATTTTAGTTGTAGATACTTGTATCTTCAAATATTGAGCATTATAAAAATTCATATGATGTTTTTTGTTAAGGAAATAATCCATAATATTAATAGAAGCATGCATTAAAGCACTGAATGAGGTATACACATTTTTTATTGGCAACGTGCGCACCGTAAAATTCTTAACCGGCCATAAGTTGGCCTTTGAGAATCGAGGGCTATTCTTCGGGTTCATTATTTGAACCCTAAAACCCTCAATTGTGGTCGAACATTAACATATTAAATCGAATATATTAAATTAAATAACTTCCTATCTTCACTTTCAAGTCCAGATTTATATTCATCACCAACTACCTTGAGTACTTTTTCTTCATCCACAAAAAAACCTCTGTATAATATAGCAGAAATTATTTTTCCAAATACTTCTGAAGAAATATATTTTTTTAAAGTTTTAAGATCTGCCAAATTACCTCTAACAATGTAATAAGAGTAATTCATTAGGATGAAATTTGATATTAGTAGATTCTTTGTAGATTGATACTTGTCAAAACACTGCTCCAAAGCTTTATATATTGTTTTTTTGGATTTTATATATGTATTAATAAAATTTTCAGGATCGCTAAGATAGCAATTCGCATCATTAAAAAACAGATGGTAATTGCTGTCATCGTGAGTAAATAGGAAATTCAATACCGATGATTGATAATGCTTTATAGACTTAATGTCTTCAAGGTTTTTCTTGTTTTCAAATTGTGCATAAAATTTCTCAAGCAATGACAATACTGATACAGCACCATGCTGAGTAGTATTTATACACAACCCATCATTAGTAATGCAAAGCAATTTATATGAGTCATCATCCATACCCATTTCAAAACACAAAAATTTTAAAAAGTAGTTTTTTGCTTTTATTGAGTAATCTTTCTTGTTATTTTTTAAAGAAACGAGCTGATATACATAAAACAATATAAAGATATCTTTATCTATACGCTGTCGGTTATCTATTTGAAACAGATAACCTAATCGAGAAAGGAGAACTTCAAATGCATATTTCTCACCATCACTTAAGTCTAACTTATTCAATGCACGCTGTAACGTAGCTTTAGGGAAACAATTTTGCCAACGACTTAATTCTGCATGCTTTCCATTTTCTTTTTTAAAACAAACGGGGAAAAGGTCCGGTTCATCCTGAATATAGATATATTTCCCAAAACTTTCAATCTCTGCTCTCGCATTAGTGAAGTGTTCAATTTTATGTAGAAACATTTCAAAAATCATTAAGTAATCCTCTTGCCACATTTCTTCCAATTACCTTTAGCATCTTTCTTTTCAATCTGGAATGAGGTAATTTTATCATTAAAACGAGCCAGGATATTTTTACCGATACCCTTTGCTCCTGGTTCATTTCTTTTTGAAAGAACGCCATCCATTAGGCCGGTCTCTTTATAATCAACCTTTGATATATCACTGTGTTGATTAAGAAGCTCAACCCCAGAATCATTTACAGTCATAACTGCACGATACTTTTCATTACCAGGGTTAAATCCTGGTCGACTATCATGATTAACCCATATGGCTTTATCGCCACGATTATTAGGAACCAATCCGCCTTTACCACCGCGTTCAGCAGCTGATGCAATCGCTTCATCTTTACTCATATAGCGTATAACTTCCTCTTGTTTTAATCCCAGAGGGTCTATTCGGGTTAGACTATTAGCACCATACTGGTAAAGATTTATCCCTCCCGCCAGCCCTATCGGGTCCTGCTGCGTAAACCGCCCGCAGTCCGGGTCGTAATACCGGAACAGATTGTAGTGCAGCCCTGTCTCACGGTCCAGGTATTGCCCCTGCATCCGCAGGTTCTGGGAATATCCTGATAGCTGCGTCTCGCTTTCCCGTAGCAGCTTGCCCCAGGCGCTGTTAACGCCTTCCCAGCGCACCTGCCCTTCGATATCCGTCATCAGTTCCGGCGTACCGTTCGGCTGGCAGTGGAACCAGAAAATCTCCGGGACATCAACGCCGTCAATACGTGCCAGCGGGTCGTAGCTGTCCTGATCGCTGTAGACATAGGTCAGCGGTACATCTCCGTGCAGCTCCTGCAGCAGGCGGAACCCTTCCCAGACAAACCGGGTGGTGACGGGCTTACCGGTTGGCTGTCCGCCCAGCATCTGCTGGCGCGTTTTGCTGATGCGGCGCCCAAGCAGATCGTAACGGAAGCTGACCTGCGTCTGCGGCCTGTTACGATCCCGCGGCTGGCTGATCACTTCCGTCAGGCGGTGTTCACCGTCGTACCGGTAGTGCCAGCGGGTCTGGCCGTTATCCTTTTCCACGGTGCGGCCGTGGATGTCATAACGCCAGCGAATGCCGTTCAGCTGCGTCAGACGGTTGTGCGTGATCTTTTCAGCAGATCCGTCGAGCGGGTTACCGGCCGCATCCCAGCGCCACTGCTCCTGCCCGGGCAGCGTGCCGTCCTGAACGAGCAGGCGCCCGGCGCTGTCGTACTGCCAGCGGTACCAGCTGAACGGATTATCATCCCGTTCTTCCCGTACCAGATTATTGCGGTAGTCATAATCCCAGCGGCGGGACCAGCGGCGTGGTGACGGGCGCTGGGCGTTACCGGTGAAGACATCCCGGCGATGCAGGCGGCCGAGACGGTCGTATTCGCTGCGGGTGGTGAGCAGCCCCTGCGTGCGGCTGGTCTCCCGGTGGAGTTCGTCGCGGGTAAAGTCGGATACCGACAACTTATCAAGGGCAATGCTGAGCAGATGCCCGCTGCCGTAGTAGAACTGTTTGAGTTCGCGGCCATCCGGCAGCGTAACGGAGGTGCGGTTGCCAAGGGCATCATACTGCCACGCCAGCTCACCGTGCTCGCCCGCTTCGCGGGTCACGCGACCAAGTGCGTCATACTCAAAGGAAAGCTCCTGCTCAGCCTCGGTACTCCACGCGTCGGCTGAAAGCGCCGGGTGCAGCCCAATCCGGGTCAACAGCCCTGACGGGGTGTAGTGGTAGCGGGTCTGCCCTTCCGGCGTAGTGCGGGCGACCAATTGCCCGCTCGCGCTCCAGGCAAAGGCGTGGGTGATGGCCTCCGGATGACTGGCAGCAAAGGTGCGCGCTATCGTGCGCCCACAGGCGTCGTAGCGATACTGCGAGGCCACACCATCGAGCCCCACCTCCTCCAGCAAGAGCGAGTCAGGCCCCCAGCGGAACTGATACACTTCGCCGTTTTCATTTTCAAGGGCAATCAGACGCCCTCTGCTGTCCCAGCGGCGGCGGACCTCTTCACCCTGGGTATTACGCGTGGCGGTTAAGCGTCCGGCCTCATCGTATCTGAACTCGCTTTCTTTCCCGTCGGCGCCAGCATGCTTCACCGGCAGGCCACGTTTGTTCCATTTTAGCGACTCTGTCCAGCCTTCCGGGCGATCGAGCTGTACCGGGCGCCCGGCAGCGTCGTAGCGATAACGCGTCTCTTCGCCGTCGGCGCCCGTCTCGGTCATCAACCAGCCCAGCGGATGATATTGGTAGCGGGTGGTGTGGCCAGAGCAGTCTGTCGCACGCACCACTTGTCCTGCTTCGTTGTACTCCTGATGGCGGCTGTTTCCGGCGGCATCCACCTCTTCAACGACCTGACCAAACTCATCCCGGCGCAGCAGCGTGGTCTGCCCCATTGGGTCCACCACGCGGTTCAGGCCGTGATGTTCGTCGTACCAGAACCGGGTAGCGCTGCCGTCGGCTTCAATGATGGCCGTCGGTAGCGCGCGGTGTTCAAGCCAGGTCGTGGTGCGGGCATTGCCGTCAGGGTCGATCTCCTGCACCCGGTTGCCCATCTCGTCGTAAACGAAGGTGACGGTGTTCCCGAGCGGATCAATGCGTTGCGTGAGGAGCTCGTTCTCATCCCACGTGTAGCGCCAGTTCTCGCCGCGCTCGTCAACGTAGCGGACGATCAGATTTTGCGCGTTCCAGTAGTGCTGACGTTTCTGACCATCGTAGTGTTCGACGGTGGTCAACCCGGCGTCAAGATCGTAGGTGAAGCGACAGCCATCCCCGGTGCTGGTGCGGTTTTCAACCACGCGCCAGTGGTCAAATTTTTTCCAGCGGTATTCACTTTCCAGCCCCCCCGGCAGACGATGCCAGACCATCAGGCCATGGTCGTTATAGCGGTATTCGCGGGTAACTACACCAGAGGCATCCGTCGCGCTCGCCAGCTGGCCACGCGCATCGTAACCCCATTGCATCAGCGGCCAGCTACGGCTGCCGTCAAAATGGCTGGCAGCGGTTACGCGCTGTGGGAACCGTTCGTCCTCATAGCGCAGGGTGACGTCTATTGCCCGCGGCTCATCGTGCAGACCGACCAGCCTGCCGTGCTCATCCCACTCTGTCAGCAGTGCGTTGCCGTATTCGTCGCTAAGGGAGGCCAGACGCAGAACGGATGGATTCACGCGTGTCGGTTTATACAGGCGCCACACCGCGCCGTCATCATCGGCTATCGCCACATCACCGCTCTCGTTGCAGCGGATGATGATACCCTCGCTGATGCTGTAGAATGCGCGGTCGACGGGTGGCAGTTCAAAGCTCAGCTCACGCCCGGTTTCGTCGAACCAGGTGGCATTGTTCTCTTCAAGCGTCAGATAACTGTCAAAGGTTGTTGCCCAGCCCAGGCCAAACAACCCTTCGCGGGTGGTCAGGCTGTTATAACTGCGCTGCCAGCGAAGCGGAAAACGCCCGGGCAGCGAGAAATCGAGCTCATCATCGTCATTCAGCACCTTCACGCCGGTGGCGGCATGAACCGGGTGCGAGGAACCAAATACGGCATTGACGGCCATATCGGCCAGCATCCCGCCCCCGGCTGCTGCCAGGGCACAGGGCATGTTTTTTAAAATCTTGCCCGGACGGCCGCGCAGCAGGGAGAGCGCAATCATCCCCAGTGCCAGCCCCGGCGTTTTGCCGCTCTTGATATCGCGAACCGTCAGCGTCTCGCCGCCGATGATCACATTCGGGGAAACGTCATCGGAAACGGTGCCTTCGCAGGTGGTGCGATCTTTGGCACGTACTGCCGGTTGTTCATTGATAAAGACGCTTTTAGAGCCTTCCGCCAGATACTGTGGTCCGGAGTGTTTTTCACACGCGACCTTATCCTCTTCCAGCGGCGATGTACCCGCCGCAGCGGAGGCCACGCTCGGCTGCCACATTTCGCTGCCGAACTGTCCGGCAGCAGAGAGCAACATGCCGGCGTAATCGGCAAAACTACCCGGTGACTGTGGCTCTGGGGGTGGCGTATCTGCGGGGGTCAGCGTTCCGGCCGCGCGTGCAGCGGGAAGGCTATTGGTGAGCACGTTGCTGGAGCCGGTGGTGATTTTACCTGCGGGTGACGGCGGGAACAGCGCATCACCCAGTCCCTCCGCGATATTACTGATATCGTCAGTAACACCCGCCAGGTTAGCCAGTACGCCGCCAACGATCCCGCTTAACAGGCAGCTGGATCCAATCGCCGCCACGCCCGCAGCGGCTGCCCCGGCCCCCAGCAGTGGTGCGGCGGCAGTTGCTGCCAGCCCTACCGCCGCGCCGATCACCGCGTAGGCGGCACCTTCCGCCACAATGCTGGTGATATCCGCGAAAATGCTGGAGTGAATAATCTCGTCACCCTTGCGGGCCGCGTTGTTATCGCTCATGCCTTACACATTCCGGTTGTCGTTAAGCGTCAAACTTTGCTTAAGCGCGCTCCAGCGCGCCTCGTCTTCTTCATTGAATGCTCTGAGTGCCGAGAGAGTAAAAATCATCAGGACCGGTTTACCCGGGGTCTGCACCGCCAGCTGTTTTTGCCACAGGCGCTGGCCGTTACGGTCAAACGAGGTTTCAACTTCCAGACCGTTGATTTTTCCGTCAGGACCGGCTTTTACGCGCTGAAATTCACTCTGGACGATCTCCCCCATCTGTGGGCGCAGCAGCTCCCACTGGCGGTGGAACTCTTTCTCATGATCGCTGCCATCCGGGATAACCCCGCGACTGACAACCACAGACAGCCCGCTTTCGTCATCGCGAATGATGTTCATCGTGTTATCCTGCCAGGCAGCAGGAAAAAGGGAAAACGAACCTTCCTGGAGGGTGTATTTCATAGGTGGACTCGGGATGATTAATATTGAAAGAAATAAAGTGTCCGGTTTGATTTGGCCTTTTGAACGGCTGTTTCGTTATTCAAGCCAGTGGCCCGACTGCTCAACCAAAATATGGCCGCCTTTGCTGACAACCAGTTTCAGTGGTGCATAGGTCACGGTATAGGTAACGTCCCCATTCTTATAGGTTGAGCCGGTTATTTTACCTGTGGGATCCTGAAGCGTTTTCCCCTTTAAGGAGGTCGTACTGTTATCACTTTTGCGAACGCCAAGATAATACATCTGGCCACACTCACTCTCGAAACGCCCGCAGTTATTTACCAGAGATATACTGAACTTATCGGTATCCAGCTTTCTGGTTTCAACGTTATGAACGGGAGCCGCTTTATTTAACGTATAACGCAGCGGAGCATAATAACGACCTTTTTGAGGAGGCGTGACTAAACGCCACGCCATTTTGCTTCCGTTAATTTCCAGAACGGCTCGTCCATCCACACCGCCAAACGAGGAGTCAAACTTAACGTTCGCACGATTGCCCGTGATAGCACCGCTTAGATTGTGTTCATCCTCTGCGGGACAATCGATGCGGTTTCCTCTCTGAGAGATATAGCAATATGACCCGGAGATACGGTCGCCTGATTCCGTTAAACGCAGGGTTAGCGTCGAGTCAGTGCCGAACGTGCCTGCCCACACCCCGTCAAACGTTAATTTTGCCTGGCTGTTCGTTGCAAAATGCATCGCTTTGAATCTGGCAGCCCATTGCTGAATATAAGCATTCACCACCTGACTATGATCAGATGACTGATAATGAATAACGTCTGACTCAGGAACGACCCAGGCCGTATAGATTTTGCCGTCAGGTTCAACGACCAAAGCTGACGCATTCTCCAGATAAAGATCGTTACGCCAGCCTTCAACAAACAGGCCTTCGCCTGAGGTTGAATGGGGTTCGCCAAAGACATCAAAATTGCTAATAAACGTCTCGTAATCGCTGCCCAGCGTCTTCCTGAGCGTCTCATTCACTTCGCTGTCGTTAACGATGTGGCCTACAGTATCGAGCCTATTGTATTGCGATAGATCAAGCTCGGCTGAAGTTTCAACTGAGCCCAGTAATAGCGCGGTGAACAATGCGCATGCTAAATTTTTCCTGGCCATAAATTACTCTTGGGCGCCATTATCGTAATTCATTGTTATTGTCACAACCTTGCTGTCTTTAATCCCGAACGAGAGAAGCTTGTTACCCAACTGATAAAAACACCATTGTTCCCCGGCATCATTTTCCATCTGACCCTTGCCATATGCATTACTGAGTTCCCTGGCTGTTGACCCTACATGAATACCGCGCGGTGTTTTGCCCTCCCCGGCGGTAAGGGTAATTTGCGATACGATATAATCGTCAACATTGCGTTCGACCTTATCCCACCAGAGATTGGAAACATAAATGTCAAGCCCCGTCTTTTGATGCTGGTAGAATTTATAGTGGGTTCCGTCAAAAGGAACCTCACCGACAAAATTACCTTCTATCGGCACCTCAATTTTACGCGCAACATCATCTGTCCATCTTTCGCCCAATTTGACAGTCTCATCTTCCATCTGCACAGTAAAATCCTAGTTAACTAAAACCGGCGGCATATTATGTGCATACACCACATAGCAGTTCAGAGAGGAAAATATCGCGGTAAAACGAAGAAATATTAAAATGTAATTTTTCACGTTAATCACTGCCCGCACTAATGACAACCGAGTCCAGACAATCAGGTTTATTTACGGAGAAACTGAAACTAGCCTTTTGTCCATTCATATCTTCTGACGCGGTATAGCTGGTCACTTCATTTCCGGAGCGGCCTCGGGGATAATCCGTTAACACCAGCTCCGGATAATGCTTTTTAACGGCATCGAGTGTGATGCACTGACCTGACGGGGAAAAATTCAATAACGGTGCCATGCCGTCGCGCTCTTTGCTTACCCGTAAATCAATCCCGGTAATGCGCATATCCTCTGCCAGCCTGACATCATCGGCATGATAGAAGTGAATGTATTCATTATCTTTCGTCAGCGTAAACTGCAACGGCAGATCATTAACACTGGTGTTGGATAGCGTTCTAAGTGAAGCACTCATCTCTGCAATCAACATCCAGAGATCTTTTTTCGTTGCGTGTCCTTCTGGCATGCCCATCGCTAATAACGCGACAAGCACCGCTCCAGCCTTAATCACCCTTGGTCGTGAATTTCGCCTGAACCGCCGCATCAATGTCTCCTTTGTGCCCCGCGCCCGGCGCCGTTGTGCCTGGCTTAGCGCCTGACGTATTGAGATGCAGCTTACCCCCCGTGGTGATATGACCATCCCCTTCAACGAAGAAGTTAAACTCTTTACCGATCAGGCTAATTTTGCCGTTAGCGTTAAGTTCAATCGCACTTTCACCTGACACCAGCCGCAGTTTGGTGCCGGAGGCAAGGACATACTGCTCCACCGCCGCATCCAGCTTTCCTTTGCCGGTCAGGATCTCGGTTCCGCCTTTTACCGCCTGGATCTGATTCGCTTCCACGCGATGCAGTTCGTTTTTCTTTACGTAATGGCTACGCTCGCCGCCAACGCTATGTGTTTCGTCATTCTTGATGCTGGTATCCATATTTCGCTCGGCCTGGATCCACACCTGCTCCGCCCCCGCCTTGTCCTCAAACCGCAGGGCGTTGGCGTTATCCACGGAGCCATCTTTCGTGCGGCTCATAAAGCCCATCTGCGTCGCCGCTGCCGGCAGCGCCCACGGTGGCATGCTGGCATCGTTGTACACGCGCCCGGTGATAATCGGACGGTCCGGGTCACCGTTGATAAAGTCCACCACCACCTCATCGCCCACGCGCGGGATCTGCACCCCGCCGTAACCCTGGCCCGCCCAGGC
>NZ_JALW01000027.1:0-34907 GCF_000710795.1 Enterobacter sp. T1-1
CCCGCCAACGCTGCCAGTTGCTGGTAACTGCACTGGCCTTCACAATCCTCCACCGCGATGGCGTCCGGCTGTGTTGCCAGTTGCTGGTTAAAACCGGCAATGATCGAACAGGTCGTCGACACGTCTGTGACGCAGCCCAGAAGCCCCGCCCTCGCCTGCTCAGGCAAGGTCAGGTAATTAATCTCTGCCACGCGCGATGCCGGGGTGGCTTCAGCCAACCATTGCCGTAAATGGGCTAACAGCCGCTCTGCGCAGGCAAGATCGCACTGCGCCGGATCGAACTCCAGTTCCAGAGTCAGCGTATCGCGGGTTGGGATCGCCAGCAGGGAGAACGCGCTCTGCGCTGCGGAACCTGGAATAAACGCGGGCACATGATCCGCGTCTGCCCCGGTAGGGCATGAGAGCACCGCGTGATAGAGCGTACTGCGCTGCGGATCGCGCTCCCTGACCTGGGCCAGCAAGGCGGTGTAGGGCAGAAAACGGTGGTTCAGGAGCTGGCGCATCCGCTCCTGGGCCTGCGCTATCAGCGTCGATATCGTGCTTTCGGTGCTGATCTGCAGCGGCAGCGGCAGGATATTTACCGCATTACCAACCCAATGGTTAAGCGACTCAGGCCGCACAGAAACGGGGATCCCCAGCGTGATGCATGACTCCTCGCTGTAGCGCGCCAGTAGAGCAGCGAACGCGGCACTTAACAGAACGGGGAGCGTGATCCCATTCTCCTGAGCAAACTGACGAAGCGCGAGTGCCTCATCCCGACCAAGAGCCTGGCGCAGGCTGGCGACCGTTTCGTTCCGGCCTGCTGGCAGATGAAAATCTATCGCATCGGGTGCCGTGGCAATAGCTGCCAGCCATGCCGGATCGGCACGCATCTGAGGACGCGCACTGGCATGAAGAACACCCAGCGCGTGGTCAAGAGGGATCGCGGGTGCCAGGGGCTTCCCTTCAAGCGCCAGCTGGACATCCTTCAGCAGCTGCTGTGCGCCGTTAAAATCAAGGGCGATGTGATGACCCACCAGCACCAACTGGTTTTTCCCCTGTGCTTGCCTTAACAGGGCACAGCGCCACGGCACAGTTTCAAAAAGGTTAAAAGGCCTGGCCCTGAAGGCTGCGATCCACGCCTGCCGACACCAGGTGCTCCAGCCGTCAGCATCAATAACGTCAACCGGCCCCGGCTCTGTCACTTGCCAGCCATCCCCGGAGAGCCTTGCACACAGTTGAGGATGCGCAGTGGCCACGTTCACCAGCGCACAGGTTACCGACCCGACGGAAAGAGCCGGGTCAACGGAGAGGGTTGCGGCAAGGTTGTAGCATGCCGTATCGACCTGAAGCTCCTGATGCAGCCATATCGCTTCTTGCCAGGGCGTGATAGCGAGCGTCGGCACGCAGTCAGGCACCGGCTGCGTGACCGGCAATACTGCAAGGTTCGTCTCCAGCGTAGCCAGCGGCAGATCGTCCAATAAAAGCGAGACCGGGATCGCCCGTCCCAGCACACGCTCAAGCCGGGTATGCATTTCCAGCCGCTGTAGCGAATCAAATCCGAGCATGGAAAGCGACTGTTCAGGTGCAGGCCGATAGCCTTTCTCCTGAAGCATCGCCATCAGTGGCGAATGCGCGACGGTTTGTTGGGCATCAGACGCCGAAAGCGTTGCCTCTCCGAATCCGGCAATGTCACCCTGCCGCCAGCGGTCGCGCATATATTGCCTGCGTAACTTACCGCTGGAGGTTTTCGCCACCGTACCGGGTTTGACGGCGATAAGCCTTGAAAGCGAGAGGCCGTGTTTGTCCGCCACCGCTTTACGCGCCGCCAACAGCGAGGCCTGCCCATCATATCGGCGCAACGCGCTGCGGCGGATTTCCTGAATCACCACCAGCTCATCGCCATCGGTAAACGCGACGCCATTACCATCGACAAACGAAGGTGAAGCCGCCTGAATGGTAGCTTCAATATCCTGAGGATAGTGGTTGCGACCGCGCACGATCAGCACCTCTTTCAGACGCCCCGTGACAAACAGCTGGCCGTTATTAAAAAATCCTAAATCGCCGGAACGCAGCCATTTACCGCCGCTGTCGCCTTCAAGCAGGCTGAGCAATGCCTCATTTGATGACAGAGAATTCCAGTAACCGCCAGTGACGTTTTCGCCCCTAAGCCAAATCTCACCCACTTGCCGCTCGTCCAACTGACGGCGCTGATTTGGCTCGACGATCGCCACCTCCATTCCACCCCAGACCGTACCGCTGCCGACCAGGACGTGCGCACTGCTTTCGGTGGTCGGATGGAAAGTTCCCGCGCTCAGCTTGTCCCGATCCGCCAGCTCGATCGTGACGGCAGGTGACACCCCCTTTCCGGTGACAAATAGCGTTGCTTCAGCAAGGCCGTAGCAAGGATATACCGCCTCAGGGCGCAGCCCATACGCCTGATAAGTCTGCTGAAAGCGGATAACCGTTTCACTACGAACAGGCTCCGCGCCGTTATAGGCCACGTCCCAGCGCGACAGATCCAGATTTTCACGTTCGGCTTCGCTGACGCTGTCGACGCACAGGCGGTAAGCAAAATCCGGCCCCCCTGTACAGGTGACACCCTGCTCTGAAATCAGCCGCAGCCAGCGAGCCGGTTTTTGTAAAAATGCCATCGGCGGCATTAACCAGCAGCTCACCCCCAGATAGAGCGGCTGCATAACATTGCCGATGAGCCCCATATCATGAAAAAGTGGCAGCCAGCTGGCAAAAACCGTATGGGGACCGTTACCCATCCCCTCCTGGATCGCCTGCTGGTTACTCATGATATTACGATGCGTCACAATGACGCCTTTTGGGTCCCCCGTGGAGCCGGAGGAATATTGCAGAAACGCAATATCCTCCCCCTTAAGCGTGGGTTCTTCCCATTGCGCTTGCGCGTTTCCTGCGCTCTGCTCCAGACAAAGTACGCGGTAGGCGTTGTCGAACCCTTCACGGATCAGATCGTCATGCGTCTCTTCGTTAGTGAAAATCGTTGTTGCCTGACTGCTGGTCATCAGCTTGCCCAGCCGATCTGACTTCGAGCGATTGCTGGCTGGCGGATAGGCCGAGATGGCTATCGCCCCGGCATACAGGCAGCCAAAAAAGGCGATGATAAAATCAGTACCGGGACGAAACTGTAACAAGACCGGTTGGCGGGTCAGACCATTTTCCTGCAACAGCATCGCGACCTGGCGCGCCCTGATGTCCAGATCGCCGTAGGTCAGGGTATGGCTCACGCGCTCACCGTCGGGCAGATAATAAAACGCGACTTTTTCCGGGCAGATTCTGGCCCAGTGGCGAATCACATGGTGAAAACAGCGAGCGCGCGCAACAGGCGAGGTCATGTTACACCTCCTTCCCGAAGCGGGCGCGGAAGGTTGCAATGGCCTGCGCTGGCACACGCCAGGCCCCACAGTGCAGATTCGCTGCCTGGTAGCCGCGCTCGGTCAGTGCCTGGTAATGAGCCAACGCATCTTCCGGTTCAACCATGCCAAGCGTGGCAGGGTAGCCAAATTTTCCGCTAAATAGGCTCGACAAAATACAGCCCGTAATATGGTGCGCATTGTCATCATCCGCCGGGTAGTGCAGCGCCCACTCCAGAGCTTGTGGTACAAAAATACGGTGCTGGACCGTGGATGGCGTGCGCAACGCCCCCCCTTCGGTAAAGAGAATATCGCCATGCGTTTCGAGGCGCTCAATCGCTTTCTTCGCATTGAAGCAGTGGGGATCGGAGTCGTCGACAATCAATGTCCCCGGACGTAACCGCGAGACATCCACCACATTGGGGACATTGGTCGCGCCAATCAGCAGGCTTGCGTCATAGATCTCATCGGGACAGGTCTGCCCGGACGGCACGAAACGAAGCATGCCCCTAAATCCATGTTCCTCACGGATAACGCGCATCACTTCCTCCATCACCTCGCGTCGCGAATAGAGATCGCATAACGTCAGACTGCGTGGATGTCGCAAGACCTTCAACATCAGATTAAGCGCGGCGGTACCCACCGATCCCAGCCCGATAAAACTAACCTCTTCATCCTCCATCCGACGGCCGCTTGTCTCCAGTAGCTTCTGCAATGATAAAACGACCGTCGAAGTGGTTGTGGCGTGACCGGTGGTAATGACGGGCATGCCTTCACGATGGCGGATAGCCTCACCATAGCGTGTGGCTGAAGGAATGAGGCCGGTCAACGAGACCGCTTTTGCCCCCAGAGATTTGGCGATGACCAGGCTTTGCTCTACCAGCCGGACGACATCTTCGCTTTGCGCATAAATCTGCCCGTAGGTACGCGGCAGCGTCAGCGTGGCAATACGCCCTTCCGGCAGTTGGCGGATATTACTCAACAAGGGTAAATCACCGCAGATACCATGCGTAATATCGCGCAGCTTAAAGCCGTTTCCGACCACGCGCTCATTGAGACAGGTGATGGAAACCGCATCGACCGGAGCCTCCTCTCCGGCGGCAAAAAGCGTTAACAGCGGACGTCTGTCCAGCGTGAGCCACTCTGCTGGGTGGTTTTCCAGTAATTCTTGTGATTCAGATGCATTTTTCGCACGCTGCGAGAGTTGCGCCAGCAGCTTTTGCCTGACCTCTGGGCTGAGCGAGGACAAAGAAGAGTGAACTTCTGACATAGTAATAGACCTCAGGAAAACATCATCAGGAGCGGGGAAACAGCGATTTAAGCAATGACAGGCTGTTCATCACACGTTCGGTTGGAACGCCGAAATCAATCAGACAGGCAATCTCTTTCACGCCCATTTGCGCCAGAGAGTGGGTCAGCGCTCGACATTTATCTACCGAGCCGAACAGCGCCGCCTGCTCAAAGTATCGTTCGAAGGCAAACTCCAAAAACTGAGCCTTGTTGCTTTCAACATTTTTACGCATGTCGCTGTCAACCAAGCTGTCAAACTGGCGCAGATACTCCTCGAGGTAGTGCAGCATCGGTTCACGAACCAGCGTCTTAGCCCGTTGCATGTCGTTGTCGAGATAGGTGTGCAGCATCACGGTGATAATGCCGTCGTCGGCCTGATAACCCGCCGCTTCACGAGCCTGGCGGTAGCGCTGAATATTTTCTTCCAGCAGCGCCGGAGAATGCCCCATCATGCACAGCACGTTCGCACCCAGCTCACCTGCACGCGTCCAGCCCTGAGCAGAACTGCAGGTTAGCCAGAGGCACAGTTCTTCCTGCACCGGGCGCGGCCAGGTTGAAACGCTGACCAGCTCGCCGTCGCCTCCCGGCATCGTTACCGCTTCACCTCGCCATAGTTTACGGATCTGCATTATGCCGGAGGCGACCCGTTCCCGGCGATCTTCCCAGGCTTCGGGGCGCAGCGCGAAATCCTTCTTATGCCACCCACTTGCCAGCGCCAGCGCCACTCGCCCATTGCTCAGGTTGTCCACCACCGACCACTCCTCGACAATGCGCGCCGGGTTATGTAACGGCACGACAACGCTGCCGGCCCGTAACTCCAGATGTCGGGTTCGGGTTGCCAGGGCGGCGGCCAGGACAGAAGGATTCGGATATAACCCGCCAAACGGCGTAAAATGACGTTCAGGTAGCCAGAGCGCCTTAAAGCCATTTTGATCGGCAAACTCTGCGCACTGGATCAACATGTCGTACTTGTTTGCCGCCCCCGCTTCATCCACTGCCGAGAAAAAAAAGAGGCTGTAGTCCAGCTGTGCTGCCGACCCCGGCGTCAGAGCCGCCTGTTTACTGGCTTTCTGCTGACGTCGCATGCGCAACTGTTCACGCTGCACTGGCGTCAGTCCAGCCAGTTTTTCTTTGATAATGTCGTTCACGGTTTCGTCCCCTGCGTTTCATCCAACAAGGCGGACAACTCCTCCGGCGAGAGCTCGCCAAGGTCCGTTAACAATTCATTCAGGGCGTCGTCATCGACCGAATTTAGCAGACGGAGCTCAACCAGCGCGGCCAGCTCGTTGATCGTGGCGGCATGCAGCAGCTCCGTCAGGTGAATATCACACCCGTAGAGCACGTTGACCTTGCTGACAATTTGCAATGCCCAGAGCGAATTACCGCCTGAATCAAAGAAATTCTCATCCGGGTCAATATCGGCACTACCCAGAACGTCGCGCCATATCGCCGCGATTTGCGCATGAATATCACTCTCGGAAGGTGAGATTTGTGGTTGCATAGCGGTCATTTCTCTGGAAGGGGAAGAAGTTACGGTTTCAGCCGAGGGCAAACTGAGTGAATCTATCAACGCCTGAATAGACGACAGGCTTTCATAGCGTTGTTCGCCCAGAGTGAGCACCACACCATTGTTGGCCAGTAGCTGGCCGAGTTTTTCTCTCTGCAGCCCTTCCTGCGGCATCACCCAGTGACGCTGACGATCAAACGGGTAGCCAGGCAATGCGAAATGGTGCAGATCCAGGGGAGCGGTGAATAGCAAGTGGAGATCGGGCAGTTGGTGCTGTGCCCAGACCGAGCCGGCGGCCTGGCGCAATGTGCTGAACGACGCCGTTTCATGTGTGGCGTGGGGCTGGCTATTGATACGAACGGCGCAAGGTAGAGCATTTGCGAGGAGCGAGGTCAGCACCGTACCGGGACCACACTCAAGCGCAATTCCTGCCTGGAGTGCGTTAAGCACGGCGACACCCTCAGCAAAACGTACCGTTTTGCTGATATGCGTAGCCCAATAATCCGCCGACAGCGCCTGCTCGTCAGTCAGAATGTCCCCCGTCACATTGGAGATCAAAGGGATCTCTGGCGTACGTTTGGGCACCTCCTCAACGGCCGCCCGGAAAGCCTTTTCCGCAGCCAACATAGAAGAGGTATGGAAGGCATGTGAGGTTTGCAATACCCGGTACACGATACCCAACGCCGTTAATTTTTCTGCAAATCGGGCAATATCCACAGCGGAGCCGCCAACAACCACATTGTCATGCCGGTTGATCACCGCAATCTCTACACCAGGGGTGATGAGCGGGATAATCTCTTCAGCACCAGCCGCCACGGAGAGCATCTGTCCTTCGGGCGCAGCCTGCATCAGGCGCCCCCGGAGCGCAACCAGCCTGACGGCATCATCCAGCGTAAAGATCCCGGCAAGACAGGCTGCGACCCATTCACCTATGCTGTGGCCCAGCATGATCGACGGCACAACACCCTGCGCTATCCACCACTGAGCCAGCGCCCACTCAACGGCAAATAGCGCCGGTTGCGCATACTCCGTAGCCTTCAGCGCTTGTCCGTCGAGCTGCAACAATTCCAGTATATTAATTGTGGTTTGCTCCCGGAAACGTTGCGCCACCAGATCGAGCCAGCGACGATACTCTGCATCCCGTTGGTATAGCGTCATCGTCATTGCGGTGTGTTGCGAACCCTGTCCAGGAAATAAAAATGCCAACGGAGCCCGATCGCGCGGAAGCTCGCCGGGTGGCGTGGCGCGCGACAACAGTTGGATAGCCTCTTCTCTCGTGTCAGCCTGGACGGCCATGCGCCAAGGGAAGTGGCTTCGCCCTAACGCCAGTGTGTTGGCTATGCCGGCCAGATCGGATTCCGGGCGTTCACGCAGCGTTAGCAGTAGAAGATCGCGCTGTTTTTCCAGCGCGCGAGCGCTTTTTGCTGAAAGCAGCAGTAATGCCCCGGGCGTCGGCGAAGCGATGGACGGCTGACGTTTCGGCGGCTGTTGAACAATCATGTGCACATTGGTGCCGCCAATCCCAAAGCTGCTGACCGCCGCATGTCGGAGTCTTGCCTTGTCCGCAAGGGTTTCTGTCCGCTGAGTCAGACGAAAAGGTGAGTTTTCTAAATCCAGTTCAGGGTGAGGCTCGTCGGCATAAGGCTGAGGCGGAATCACGCCATCGCGTACAATGCAGCAGGCTTTAATCAACCCGATAACGCCAGCCGCCGCTCCACAGTGGCCTATATTGGCCTTGATCGAGCCCAGTGAACAAAAAGCCCTTGCGGAAGTATGTTTCCGCCATGCCTGAGTTAACGCCCTGAACTCAATAGGATCGCCTAACTGCGTTCCGGTACCGTGCGCTTCGACGTAATCAATCTCATCAACCGGGACCTCCGAGACAGCCAGCGCTTCGCTGATGACCCGCATCTGACCGTTGATCCCCGGCGCGGAATAGCCGACCTTATCATTGCCATCATTATTCACCGCGCTGCCCATGATGACGCAATGAATCTCATTGCCATCACGTAAGGCGTCCTCCAGCCGTTTGAGCGCTACCATCGCCACGCCAGCCCCATCGATTGTTCCGTTCGCATGACGTGAAAAAGGACGGCATAACCCATCAGACGACAGAAAGCCACCCGTAACTACAGGTTGAGATTCAGGGGAAAACGCTGGAATTGCCGCCCCGCCGGCCAATGCAATATCGCATTCCCATGTGAGCAGGCTATTACAGGCCAAATGTACCGCAAGGAGAGAAGTAGAACAGGCTGTGTTTACGCTTATTGCAGGCCCACCTAAACCAAGACGATAAGCAAGTAATGTTGCCGCACTGTCTTTTCGGTTCATCATTTGAAGATAATCTTTCCCAAGGGAAGAATTATGACGGGAGCTATATTGCAGATGCTCCTCAAAATAGCGGGAATGGCGGACCCCTGCAAAGACTCCCGTCCGAAGACGATGCTCTTCGCTAGTGGCCCCTGCCTGCTCAAGTGCCAACCAGCCTTGTTCCATTAATAATCGCAACTGCGGATCGAGGGCTTCTGCTTCAATAGATGAATAGCCAAAAAAAGCAGCATCAAACCATTCTGGATCGGTCAAAAGCGGGCGTCGATGAATCCATTTCTGACCTGAGCTTTCAGTATTTGTCGGCGCAAAAGCAGAAATTGAAACATCACCTTTTTTTATATTATCCCATAAAGCAGTAACATCAGAAGCACCTGGAAATAAGCCTTGCATCGAGACTATTGCAATTTTCACACATGCTCCCGTCATATAGTTAAATAACAATGCTGTCTAAACCATTAACTCCCGAAAAATACTATCTCAGTACGAGTGATTATTTTCCACATGGTCAACCAAGTTAAACACAACAGAAGCTAACCCTCGAAAAACATTATGTCAATATTATCTTTACATTTTTGTTACAGAATGAATAACCAATAAAATTGGAAAAATTAGAATAATGATGGGTAGTAAATATCACAAAGTAGAAACTTCACCTGCTTTCCATTGTATGGAAATTTTAATAAGTTAAAAACTGAGAAAATGAATAAATTTCATTTAATGAAGGATCAATAAACATTAAGCCGCGCTTAATTATCCTCAGATGAAAAGGCTGTGATATATAATATATTATCATCAAAACTGATAAAGCAGAAAAGTTCAGGAGAAGGAATGTAAACAGGAGAAGTGCGGGTGGAAATAGCACCCGCCAGAATGAATGTCAGATAGAGGTCAGGGCTTTTGCAAAACAAACCGCATCTTCTCTCCCCTTATAAACACCATAGTTTTCAATGTATTGATAACCATTCTTCAGATAGAAATTGACGGCAATTTTGTTTACACATCTCGTTTCCAGGATGATTTTTTTGTAATGCATAGCGCGGGCCTGTTTTTCAAGTTCTTTTAAAAGCGCAACTCCTGTTCCCTGGCGGGATTCGGCAACAAACATTCTTTTTAACTCAGCCGTATCAGCTGCAAAAGGCCGAAAACCACCGCAGCCAATAACCTGATCGTTTCTCCAGGCAAGAATAAAGAGCGCTCTCGTATGCTCAAAGTCTGTTAATCTGATGTTCGCCGCTCCATCATTGCCAGTAATCATACTTAATATGCCATTTAACTTATTAATTATATTAATGGCATTAGGATCCTGGTCGGGAGTTGAGCTTACCTTGAAATGTATATCTGCTCCGCAATGATTCATTACCACTTTCTCTACGTTTAGGTTCAAATTGAAGAAAAATGCCCAACATCTTAAATCTGATAATCCACTATAGCTTTTTCTGCCCGAGTCCAGAATATCCAGCCATCTTATTCTTTCAGATGCGTTCACTGTCGTAGGTTGAAAAGGAGTCCGTACCTACATGGCAGGCACGTATAAAATCAAGACGTTGCATAGGTCGGGTCTCAGTCCAGGGCATAGCGAGTCTCCTCTTCTATGCCCGTTATAACTGTTACACCATTAATTGTTCAGTTTCCCTGCGTTCTGCTCTCTCACGACAGAAGTCGTCTGTTCTGGATTTGCAGCAGGTTCATCTTTACGCTCTTCCAGCCAGTAGTCCGCATTTTTAATCCCCAGTCGAATCGGGTCAAAGTGCGGATCCACCCCCTGCGCATTCTGAATTTCATAATCCTTAAGGCTGGCAAACGCTTTTTTATGTAAAAGCACAATGGCAATAATGTTAAGCCATGCCATCAGCCCTACCCCAATATCCCCCAGCCCCCATGCCAGATCCGCCGTACGAACTGTGCCATATACCGTTGAAGCCATCAGGCATAATTTGAGCACGAATGTCAGCCATGGACGGTGAATTTTACGGTTGATGAAGGCGATATTGGTTTCAGCAATATAGTAGTAAGCAATAATGGTCGTGAAGGCAAAGAAGAACAGCGCAACAGCAACAAAGTAATTACCAAAGCCTGGCATCATACTTTCCATTGCCGTCTGCACATAGCCAGGCCCTGCTGCCACGCCGGAAATACCGGTGTAGAGTGCAGCACCGTCAATGCCCTGGACGTTATACAGACCGGTGATCAACAGCATAAACCCGGTCGCCGAGCAGACAAACAGCGTGTCGATATAGACCGAGAAAGCCTGAACCAGCCCCTGCTTCACCGGATGGCTCACTGCCGCCGCAGATGACGCATGCGGCCCGGTACCTTGCGCCGCCTCATTGGAATAGACCCCGCGCTTAACGCCCCACATGATAGCCTGACCAAGAATGGCACCAAAACCAGCTTCCAGACCAAAAGCGCTTTTCCAGATCAACAGAATCACACCAGGAAGCTCGGTAATATTAATGGCGATAATAACGCAAGCCACAATAATATAGCCGAGCGCCATAAACGGAACGACCATACTGCTAAAACTGGCGATCCTTTTCACACCACCGAAAATAATAAAGCTTAACAGTACGGCAAGTAGTGCCGCCGTGACATTTGGATCAAGCCCAAATGCAATCTCCAGGCTGGCACCAATCGAGTTTGCTTGTACCCCTGGCATTAATAAACCGCAGGAGAAAATGGTGACGATGGCAAATAACCATGCATACCATTTAACGCCTAAGCCTTTTTCAATATAAAAGGCAGGACCGCCACGATATTCACCATTGATTTTTTCTTTATAAACCTGGCCCAACGTAGATTCCACAAACGCAGAACTGGCCCCCAAAAACGCCACCATCCACATCCAGAAAAGTGCGCCCGGTCCACCGAAGGTGATAGCGGTGGCGACGCCAGCAATGTTCCCGGTCCCTACACGCCCTGCCAGCGTCATCGTCAGTGCCTGGAAAGACGATACGCCAGCATCGGTAGGACGCCCCTGGAACATTAAGGTAATCATATGTTTTAAATGACGTAACTGCAAAAAACGACTACGTAATGAGAAATAGAGGCCGACACCCAGACATAAAAATATTAACGCCGGGCTCCAGATAACACCGTTAATTGCACCAACCAGTTCGTTCATGTATGACCCTCAACGTGATGTTCCAGGGAAACGGTTCCCCATAGGATTTTCTTGTTAGAATGTTGTTTGAATCAGTACGAAACATAGAGAATTCGCCACAATACACCAACTTAATTTTCACATCTTAGTAACATTATGTGACAACATTCACGTTTAAATTTGAGCGAACAATTAGCGCGATCATGATATTCATGGGTATTTTGTGGATATTATAAATACACATCACATTTCGCTGAGCGTGATAAAAAACCAGCGTCAAAAATGAATAACCGACATGATGAATTCCACAAGACAGGCAATCTTTTAAAAGACAACCAGACGCGAGTCGCGAGAAGAAATAAACGAAGCTTCCCGGCATTACGCCGGGAAGGGATGACAGGTGAGCTGGGCGGTAAAACGGCGATGTTTTACCGTCAGTCGGAATAAACTTCCAGCGTGCGCTGGCACAGCGCCGACCGCACACAATCTTCTTTGGTAAAGCGTACTACCCCAATCATGTCGTCTTCCTCAAAACGTGACATGGCGTCGCTCAAGCCGGATTTCACGCCAGATGGCAGGTCGCACTGGGTAATATCGCCATTGACGATAACCGTCACGTTCTCCCCGAGGCGCGTTAAGAACATCTTCATTTGCGCAGCGGTCACGTTCTGAGCCTCGTCAAGAATGACGACCGCATTTTCAAATGTACGTCCGCGCATATAGGCGAACGGCGCGATTTCCACCTTGCCAATCTCTGGTCGCAGGCAGTACTGCATAAAGGATGCACCCAGTCGCTTCACTAGCACGTCATAAACGGGCCTGAAGTAAGGGGCAAACTTCTCCGATATGTCACCGGGCAAGAAGCCGAGATCTTCATCAGCTTGCAGTACCGGACGGGTAACAATAATTCTCTCCACGTCCTTATGGATCAGGGCCTCCGCTGCTTTGGCTGCACTGATCCAGGTTTTCCCGCATCCGGCTTCACCGGTTGCAAAGATGAGCTGTTTACTCTCGATAGCATTCAGGTAGTGCGCCTGAGCCTCATTGCGCGCCACAATTGGGGAATTATCACGGCTGTCCCGCGCCATGCCAATTGCTTCTACGCCACTCATCTGCACAAGCGAGGTGACCGATTCTTCTTCACGCTGTTTATGACTACGTGAATCCCGTCTCAGCACACGTTTTGCTTCGCGACGAGCTTTGATCACTGCTTTTTGTCTTCCCATGGATAGCACCTTGAGTTGTTGGTATTCATCACACGCGCCAGTTTCGGCACGATTATGCGCACGAACATCAGAGGGTTGGCTTCCTTGTAAGCCATTGCTTGCCTTGCCGGATGACGATACAGAATAGCTACGCGCACCATTCTGCACGTCGGTAGAATCTGGTTTCTGAATAGAAGGGGAGAATTTAGTGGTGAGGAAATCGCTGCCGGAGTCTGAGCCTCCGCGCCGGGTACTGCGGTTGTTGTGTTTACCTTGTCCAGTACAGGACGATACCATTCGCGATCTCCATAGTGATTCAGCATCACTGCCGGGAACTACCGCTGTCTTATCTTAAGTACATCAGGGATTATCATAAATGCAACATTTATTTTACCCGAATGCAACTTTTAAGACTGCTCCTGCAGTTGAAAACAGTCTCATATAGGAATATTACAGAAATATAACAGAGGGATAGTCATATGAAAAAATAATGTCCCCGCGAACTATCGCAGGGACAATTATCAGGCTTCTATCAGCCCTTGCGCGAGCCAGGCGTTCGAATCGCGCACGCCTGGCAGCGCGAAGAAATAGCCGCCGCCGATAGGTTTAACGTACTCTTCCAGCGCTTCGCCGTTTAACCGCTTCTGCACGGTGAGGAAACCCTTCTCCAGATCGTGCTGATAGCAGACAAACAGCAGTCCCATATCCAGCTGACCGGAATTGGTCACCCCCAGCGAGTAGCTATAGCCCCGGCGCATCATCAGGCTTGACTGCGTCTCTTTGGTGCGCGGGTTCGCCAGCCGGATGTGACTGTCCAGTGCAATGGTATCGCCATTAGGATCGCTGGCGTAATCCGGCACATCATGCTCGTGCTTCATGCCAAGCGGCGCCCCGCTCTGCTTGTCACGGCCAAAGATCGTCTGCTGCTCTTTAAGCGGCGTGCGGTCCCAGAATTCCACATGGAACTGAATCACCCGCACCGCCTGATAGCTCCCGCCCACGGCCCAGGCAGGCTCACCCTGATCGGCTGTGACCCAGACGACCTCTTTCATTAGCGCGCCGTTGCTGCTGTCCGGGTTGGCGGTGCCATCCTTAAAGCCCAGCAGGTTCACCGGCGTCTCTTTGCCTTTGCTGCGGGCAGCATGGTCAGAGATAAACCCTTCCCGCTTCCAGCGCACGCTCAACAGATCAGGCGTGTGTTTGATGATATCCCGCAGAGCGTGGATCACCGTGTCCTGCGTGTTAGCGCAAATCTGCAGGAGCAGATCGCCGTGGCAGAGAGCGGCATCCAGCGAGTCATTCGGGAAACGCGTCATTTTTTGCAGCGCTTTCGGCTTCTGTTTTGCCAGCCCGTAACGTTCATCAAACAGCGATTCGCCCAGCGACACCGTAATGGTCAGATTATCCGGGGCGATGAACGACCCTAAGATCCCCGAGTCCATTGGCGGCAGTCGTGGATTTGGCGTTTCTGGCGCCGGTCCCCCTGCAGTCAGAAACGCGATGCGGGTGGTGAGCAGGCGAAACAGGCGCTCCAGGTCAGCTTTATCACTTGCCAGCGAATCAAAGGCCACCAGCATCATGGAGGCCTGCTGTGGTGTCAGAATGCCCGCCTGATGTTCGCCATAGAAAGGCTGCGTCTCCATACGGGCATCCGGTGACAGCGTACCGGGCGCACTTTGCGGTTTTGCCGCATGTGCCACCGGACACCCTCCGGCCAGGGCAAATGCGCCCCCCAGCGCCCCTACCCCTTTCAACAACCGACGACGTGACGGTTCTGCCACGTCGTATTCGTCATGCTTGTTCATCGTGCTTAGTCCAGACCCAGTACGCCACGCAGCAGGGAGAGATCTTCCGCCAGGGTGGTAATCGGGCCTTTCAGCGCGTTACGGTCTGCGTCGGTCAGTTTGTCGTAGGTTTCAAACCCGTCTTTGGTGCGGTACTTCGCCAGAATGGTGTCGACTTTCTTAAAGTTGGCATCCACTTTTGCCAGCAGCTCGCTGTTCTCTTTCTGCAGCTGTGGGCGCAGCAGGTTAACAATTTTCTGTGCGCCATCGACGTTCGCCTGGAAATCCCACAGATCAGTATGGCTGTAGCGATCTTCTTCACCGCTGATTTTGCTGGCGGCCACTTCTTCAATCAGTCCGGCCGCACCGCCCACCACTTTAGATGGCGGGAAGGCCAGCTCGCTGATGCGCTTTTGCAGCTCCAGCACGTCGCTGTTGAGCTGATCGGCATACTTCTCCATCCCTTTGGTGGAGTTATCGCCAAACAGGGCTTTCTCCAGACGGTGGAAGCCGGTGAATTTTGGATCGGCCGCTTTCTGCTCGTAATCGTCTTCACGGGCATCAATGCTGCCATCAAGATCGGAGAACAGCTCCGCAATCGGCTCAATGCGCTCGTAGTGCTGACGGGTGGGCGCATACAGGGATTTCGCTTTGTCGATATCGCCCGCTTTCACCGCATCCGTAAAGGCTTTGGTTCCCGCTGCCAGGTCTGCCGTCTCTTTGATGACATACGCTTTATAAGCGGTGATGGCATCGCCCAGGCTCAGCAAGGCCGTGCCTTTCGCGGCATCCGCTGTGGCATTCCCCTTAACGATGAGCTTACCTTTCGGGTTGGTCAGCAGACCGCAGGTCATGTCATATTCACCCGGCTGCAGGTTAGCCGTCATTTTCTGGCTAAAGCCCGGCGCGATATTTTCGCGCTCTTCCACGACCATCACGCCTTTGAGAATTTCCCACTCCAGCGCTTTCTGGCTGTGGTTCTGAATAATAAATTGTGTCTTACCGCTGTTGACCGTAATGGTCATCGGCTCACACTGCTTATCATTCACCGTCACCTTGACCTGTGGAATATCAGCAGCCTGAGCGGCGAAGGCAGAAGCAACAAGCGCTGCCACACCAACCTGTAACGCACTACGACGAAATTGAATTGCCATGACCCTTCCCTTTTAAAAGTATGTTGTAACTACAGTAAGCACATCAGGGCGCAGTACGCGACGGCTGAGCGCTGGGGCGCGATGGCATAAAGAACAGCGCCAGCGCCGGAATAAGATAGATAAAGTACATCGCCACTTCACTGACGCTTGGCGTTTCCTGATAGCCGAAGATCCCTTCGAGCAGCGTGCCGGTCAGTGAATGGGTAGAAAGAACATTGCTAAGATCGAACGCCACATCCTGGAAGTGGTTCCACAGACCCGCCTCATGGAAAGCGCGGATCGCCCCTGCCGCCAGCCCTGCGGCCACCAGCAAAATGAACAGGCTGGTCCATTTAAAGAAGGCCCCCAGGTTCAGGCGAATGCCACCCCAGTAGAGCAGGAAACCCAGCACCACGGCCGTTGCCAGCCCCAGCATCGCCCCCAGCGGTGGCCAGATCCCCACATCCTGCTGAAAGGCAGCCAGCAGGAAGAAAACGGATTCCAGACCTTCACGCGCCACGGCGAAAAAGACCATCATGATCAGCGCCCAGCCGTGATGATTTCCCTTCTGCAGGGCATTATCTACCGCCTGCTCCAGTTGCACCTTCACGTTACGCGAGACTTTACGCATCCAGAACACCATCCAGGTGAGGATCACCACCGCTATCACGGCAACGATACCTTCGAACAGCTCCTGCTCTTTCTGCGGGAATTCACCGGTGGTTTCATTGATCAGAATGCCCAGGCCCAGACAGAGCGCAGCGGCGAGGAAAACCCCTATCCACATCACCCCAATCCAGCGACCGCGCTGGGTTCGCTTCAGATAACTGGCGATGAGGCTAACAATGAGGGCCGCTTCCAGGCCTTCGCGTAACATAATGAGAAATGGAACAAACATGCAGACACCCTAAATGTTTATCGCGGTCAACTGATGCAAAGAAAGGTAAATTCTTGTGATAGTGATTATCATTACGGCGATAAGAAAAACAAGCGAAATGTGTGGTTTTTGATGACGAGTTGTAAACGCATCGCGGGGTAATAGTTGCGCTCGTGACGTTCCGGTTTATAAGGTATAACGAAAATGCCCATTTACGGTTAATCAGCGCTGTGGCTAAATATCCGCCTCGCAAACTAACCGAAAATAAACCATGTTTAAGATTGTCCATTTCCTGCTGGCGCTGGTGATTATTCTTGCGCTTGCCTGGCTGGTAAGTTTTGACCGCCGAAAAATTCGCATTCGCTTTGTTTTACAGCTGATCGTTATTGAAATTGCGCTGGCGTTCTTTTTCCTGCACGCCGAAAGCGGGTTATTCCTGATTAAATACGTCTCCGGTTTCTTTGAATCACTGCTGAAATTTGCCGGCGAAGGGACCAATTTCGTCTTTGGCGGAATGGGTGAAAAAGGGCTGGCGTTCATTTTCCTCGGCGTGCTTTGCCCGATTATTTTTATCTCCGCACTCATTGGTATTCTTCAGCACTGGCGCATTCTGCCGATTTTTATTCGGCTGATTGGCACGCTGCTGTCAAAACTGAACGGCATGGGCAAGCTGGAATCCTTTAACGCGGTGAGTTCGCTGATCCTCGGACAGTCTGAAAACTTTATTGCCTACAAGGGCGTACTGGGCGATCTCTCGTCACGTCGTCTGTTCACCATGGCGGCCACGGCCATGTCGACCGTCTCCCTGTCGATTGTCGGTGCCTATATGACCATGCTCGACGCTAAATTTGTGGTGGCGGCGCTCATTCTGAACATGTTCAGCACCTTTATTATTCTCTCCGTCATCAACCCGGTTCGCCCGGAAGCGGAGCCGGATATTAAGCTCGAAAAATTGCATGAATCCCAGAGCTTCTTCGAAATGCTGGGCGAGTATATTCTGGCCGGTTTTAAAGTGGCGATGATTATTCTGGCGATGCTGATTGGCTTTATTGCGCTTATTAGCGCCATTAACGCCCTCTTCTCCAGCGTATTTGGCATGAGCTTCCAGCAGATCCTGGGCTATGTGTTTTATCCGCTGGCGTGGCTGGTGGGTATTCCGCTGAGCGATGCCTTAAATGCCGGCAGTATTATGGCAACTAAGCTGGTAGCGAATGAATTTGTGGCGATGATTGAGCTGCAAAAAATTGCGCATCAGATGTCACCGCGCGGGCTGGGGATTTTATCCGTGTTCCTGGTGTCGTTCGCCAACTTCGCCTCCATCGGTATTGTCGCAGGTGCAATCAAGGGCCTGAACGAGCAGCAGGGCAACGTGGTGTCGCGGTTTGGTCTGCGTCTGGTGTATGGCGCGACGCTGGTGAGTTTGCTGTCGGCGAGCTTTGCGGGCCTGGTATTGTGATGTGATGCCGGGTGGCGCGCAGCGATCCCGGCCTACGATGCAACAACGGCGGGTTATCCCGCCGTTTTCTTTAAAACTGCACACACACCGGCTGATCGACCCGCATCACCGACTCCTGCGCAAAGCGGGATTTATAGATACCGCGTAACGCCTCAATGTTCTTCTCGCTCTGCGCATCTTTTCCGTGGATCAGCATCAACGCCTTGCTCGGCTCACGCGCCACTTTACCGTCGTTGCCCAGCCACTGTCCGCGCGCATCAAACACCGTTAAGCCATCACGAAAACGCGGCGTCACGTCCCGGTCAACAAACTGCTGCCACTCGTCGGGGGTGATCTGCGCCCCGGCCGGACGATTTAAGCCGAAATAGAGCGTGGTCTGCTGCATCTGGTTATCCACTTTGCAGGTGTCAGTCGCCGTATGCTGCGACGGTGCCGTACAGCCAGCCAGCATCAGGAATGCCACTGCCAGTAACCCTGTTTTGATTGTCATGCTTCGCTATCCTCATTGTTATAAGTGCAGCGATATCACCGTAAATTACGGATTTTGGCAAGAAAAAAGCCGGGTGGTGCTGACGCTCACCCGGCTTACAGTGTGCAGGAAGAAAAATTACTCAGCCTGGAGCTTCGTCGGCGGCGCAGTGTGGTAATGGGCATCCGCTTCCGCAAAGCGTTTCTGCATGGAGGCAGACGGCGCTTTACCCAGCAGGCTAAAGACCACAATACCGAGACTGCCGAAGATGAAGCCCGGGATAATTTCGTACAGACCCAGCCACGCGAACTGTTTCCAGACGATAACCGTGACCGCACCGATAATCATCCCCGCCAGCGCGCCGTTACGGGTCATACGCGACCACATCACGGAGAACAGCACCACCGGACCAAACGCCGCACCAAAGCCCGCCCACGCGTAGCTCACCAGACCCAGCACGCGGTTTTCCGGGTTCGACGCCAGCGCAATGGCCACCAGCGCCACAACCAGCACCATGAAGCGCCCTACCCATACCAGCTCTTTCTGGCTTGCGCCTTTACGCAGGAATGCCTTGTAGAGGTCTTCGGTGATCGCACTGGAGCAGACCAGCAGCTGGCAGCTCAGGGTGGACATCACCGCCGCCAGAATAGCGGAGAGCAGAATACCGGCGATCCACGGGTTAAACAGCACCTGCGCCAGCTCGATAAACACACGCTCGGCGTTCTGGTTTACCGCGCCCGCCTGCGCCGGGTTGTTGTTGAAGTATGCAATGCCAAAGAAGCCCACCGCGCACGCCCCTGCCAGGCAGAGGATCATCCACGTCATACTGATGCGACGCGCATGAACGATGGTGTGGTGAGAGTCGGCCGCCATAAAGCGCGCCAGGATATGCGGCTGACCGAAATAGCCCAGACCCCAGCCCATCAGGGAGACGATGGCAACAAAGTTCAGCCCTTTCAGCATATCGACGTTTTCAATGCTCTTCTGCTTGATCACTTCCAGCGACTCGCCAAAACCACCAACGGTGAAGATCACAATCACCGGGGTCAGGATCAGGGCGAAAATCATCAGGCTCGCCTGCACGGTGTCGGTCCAGCTTACCGCCAGGAACCCACCCACGAAGGTGTAGAGGATGGTAGCCGCCGCACCGGCCCACAGGGCGGTTTCGTAGCTCATGCCGAAGGTGCTTTCGAACAGACGCGCACCGGCCACAATGCCGGAGGCACAATAAATAGTGAAGAACAGCAGGATCACCACCGCCGAGATAATGCGCAGGATGCGGCTGTTATCTTCGAAACGGCCGGTGAAATAATCCGGCAGCGTCAGGGCGTTGTTGTTCACTTCGGTATGCACGCGCAGACGGCCTGCTACCAGCTTCCAGTTAATCCACGCCCCGAGAGTCAGGCCAATGGCGATCCAGCTTTCAGAGATGCCGGAGATGAAAATCGCACCCGGCAGCCCCATCAGCAGCCAGCCACTCATGTCCGATGCCCCCGCAGAAAGCGCAGTCACCATTGGGCCTAAACTGCGGCCACCCAGAATGTAGTCGTCAAAGTTCTTTGTAGAACGCCATGCCAAAAACCCTATCAGGATCATGCCAAAAATATAAACGAGAAATGTCACCAGCATCGGTGTGCTCATTGCCATTCAAATTCTCCAAAAGTCGAGCGACAACCGTCCGGGTTGCCTTGTTATGTCATCACCGGAACGGGGTGATGGGTATCTGTGTTTCTGTTGGCCGCGCGTATCCTGCCGTAAGCAGTGCTCGCACACAAACGATTTAACACTGCATTTACATCAAATTCATCCCCGGTTTTATATGTCTTTCCTATAGGTTGCACTCGCTCACATTTATACGGGTTGCACCTTTTAAAAGTGTTAAGTACCGCATAAAAACAGGCTTCGTATGCAGAAGCCAGCGCTTTTTTCCAGCTAACTATCCGTTAACAATCCATTCATTTTTCAGCTTGCTAGCCGGGTCACATTTAACACGGTTGCACAAAGTTGCAACATGGTGGATATTTCAGGCTAACCACCGAACACGATCAAAGAACAACAGGAGTTTTGGCATGGGCATGACCACCATGGGGGTTAAGCTGGATGACGCAACCCGCGAACGGATTAAGACCGCAGCAACCCGCATTGACCGCACGCCGCACTGGCTAATCAAGCAGGCAATTTTTAACTATCTCGAACGGCTTGAGAGCGACGAAGGTCTGCCCGAGCTGCCCGCCCTGCTGGCAGGTGCCGCCAATGAGAGCGAAGACGCGCCGGTTGCTGGCGACGAGAATCATCAGCCGTTCCTGGAGTTCGCGGAGCAGATCCTGCCGCAGTCAGTCAGCCGGGCCGCCATTACCGGTGCGTACCGCCGTGCTGAAACGGACGCCGTGCCAATGCTGCTGGAGCAGGCTCGCCTGCCTGAAGCCGTCGCCGCGCAGGCGCACAGCCTGGCGTATCAGCTGGCCGACAAACTGCGTAACCAGAAAACCGCCAGCGGCCGTGCCGGTATGGTGCAGAGCCTGCTACAGGAGTTTTCTCTCTCCTCCCAGGAAGGCGTGGCGCTGATGTGTCTGGCAGAAGCACTGCTGCGTATCCCTGACAAAGCCACCCGCGATGCGCTGATCCGCGACAAAATCAGCAACGGCAACTGGCAGTCACACATTGGCCGCAGCCCGTCGCTGTTCGTTAATGCCGCCACCTGGGGCCTGCTTTTTACCGGCAAGCTGGTCTCGACCCACAACGAAGCGAACCTCTCCCGCTCCCTGAACCGTATTATCGGCAAGAGCGGCGAGCCGCTGATCCGCAAAGGCGTGGATATGGCGATGCGCCTGATGGGCGAGCAGTTTGTTACCGGTGAAACCATCGCCGAAGCGCTGGCCAACGCCCGCAAGCTGGAAGATAAAGGGTTCCGCTACTCTTACGACATGCTGGGTGAAGCGGCCCTGACCGCTGCCGACGCGCAGGCCTACATGGTCTCTTACCAGCAGGCGATCCACGCCATCGGTAAAGCGTCCAACGGTCGCGGTATTTATGAAGGTCCGGGCATCTCAATCAAGCTCTCCGCCCTGCACCCGCGCTACAGCCGCGCGCAGTACGACCGGGTGATGGAAGAGCTCTACCCGCGCCTGAAATCCCTGACCCTGCTGGCGCGCCAGTATGACATTGGCATCAACATCGACGCCGAAGAGGCAGACCGTCTGGAGATCTCGCTCGATCTGCTGGAAAAACTGTGCTTTGAGCCGGAACTGGCAGGCTGGAACGGAATTGGCTTTGTTATTCAGGCCTACCAGAAACGCTGCCCGTTCGTTATTGATTACCTGATTGATCTGGCCAGCCGCAGCCGTCGTCGCCTGATGATCCGACTGGTAAAAGGCGCTTACTGGGACAGCGAGATCAAACGCGCCCAGATGGAAGGTCTGGAAGGCTACCCGGTTTACACCCGCAAGGTTTACACCGACGTCTCTTACCTCGCCTGTGCGAAAAAACTGCTCGGCGTACCAAACCTGATCTACCCGCAGTTCGCTACCCACAATGCTCATACCCTGGCGGCGATCTATACCCTGGCCGGGCAGAACTACTATCCGGGCCAGTACGAATTCCAGTGCCTGCACGGCATGGGTGAACCGCTGTACGAGCAGGTCACCGGTAAAGTGGCAGAGGGCAAGCTGAACCGTCCGTGCCGTATTTATGCTCCGGTCGGTACTCATGAAACCCTGCTGGCGTACCTGGTGCGTCGTCTGCTGGAGAACGGGGCGAACACCTCCTTCGTTAACCGCATTGCCGATACCACCCTGCCGCTGGACGAACTGGTTGCCGATCCGGTGCAGGCCGTTGAGAAAATGGCGGCTCAGGAAGGCCAGATTGGTCTGCCGCATCCGAAGATTGCCCTGCCGCGCGAGCTGTACGGCAAAGGCCGCATCAACTCGGCGGGTCTGGATCTCGCCAACGAACACCGTCTGGCGTCCCTCTCTTCTGCCCTGCTCAACAGCGCGCTGCAGAAATGGCAGGCCAAACCGATGCTGGAACAGCCGGTCGCAGACGGCGAGATGCAGCCGGTGATCAACCCGGCAGAGCCAAAAGATATTGTCGGCTACGTGCGTGAAGCCACGGAAGCGGAAGTGGAGCAGGCGCTGGAAAGCGCGGTAAACAACGCGCCAATCTGGTTCGCCACCCCGCCGCAAGAACGTGCCGCCATTCTGGAACGCGCCGCGGTGCTGATGGAAGATCAGATGCAGTCGCTCATCGGTATCCTGGTGCGCGAAGCGGGGAAAACCTTCAGCAACGCCATCGCCGAAGTCCGTGAAGCCGTCGACTTCCTGCACTACTACGCAGGCCAGGTACGCGATGATTTCGATAACGAAACGCACCGCCCGCTTGGTCCTGTGGTCTGTATCAGCCCGTGGAACTTCCCGCTGGCGATCTTCACCGGCCAGATTGCCGCCGCGCTTGCCGCAGGCAACAGCGTGCTGGCCAAACCGGCGGAGCAAACCCCGCTGATTGCCGCTCAGGGGATTAACATCCTGCTGGAAGCGGGCGTACCGGCGGGCGTGGTGCAGCTGCTGCCTGGGCGGGGTGAAACAGTGGGTGCGAAGCTCACTGCGGATAACCGCGTGCGCGGCGTGATGTTTACCGGCTCGACCGAAGTGGCCTCCCTGCTGCAGCGTAACATCGCCACCCGTCTGGATGCCCAGGGCCGCCCAACGCCGCTCATCGCGGAAACCGGCGGCATGAACGCCATGATTGTCGACTCCTCCGCGCTCACCGAGCAGGTAGTGGTAGACGTGCTGGCCTCCGCCTTTGACAGCGCGGGTCAGCGCTGCTCCGCCCTGCGCGTGCTGTGCCTGCAGGACGACGTGGCCGACCACACGCTGAAGATGCTGCGTGGTGCCATGGCCGAGTGCCGCATGGGCAACCCGGGCCGCCTCACCACCGATATCGGGCCGGTGATCGACGCCGAAGCCAAAGCGAATATTGAAAACCACATTCAGGCCATGCGTGCCAAAGGCCGTCCGGTGTTCCAGGCCGTGCGCGAGAACAGCGAAGATGCCCGCGAGTGGCAGACCGGCACCTTTGTGCCGCCTACGCTTATCGAGCTGGCAAGCTTCGACGAGCTGAAAAAAGAGGTCTTCGGCCCGGTCCTGCACGTGGTGCGTTACAACCGTAACAACCTGAATGCATTGATTGAGCAGATCAACGCCTCCGGCTATGGCCTGACGCTCGGCGTGCATACCCGTATCGACGAAACCATCGCCCAGGTCACCGGCAGCGCCAAAGTGGGCAACCTGTACGTCAACCGCAACATGGTTGGCGCGGTCGTGGGCGTGCAGCCGTTCGGCGGCGAGGGGCTCTCCGGCACCGGTCCTAAAGCGGGTGGCCCGCTCTATCTGTACCGTCTGCTGGCGAACCGTCCTGAGCGCGCGCTGGGCGTGACGCTGGCACGCCTGGACGCGGACTATCCGGTGGATGTCCAGCTGAAAACCGTGCTGACGCAGCCGCTGGAAGCACTCATCACCTGGGCGGAAAAACGTCCTGAGCTGCGCGCTGTCGCACAGCAGTACGGCGAGCTGGCGCAGGCTGGCACGCAGCGTCTGCTGCCGGGTCCTACCGGCGAACGCAACACCTGGACGCTGATGCCGCGTGAACGCGTGCTGTGCGTGGCGGATAACGAACAGGATGCGCTGGTTCAGCTGGCCGCCGCGATGGCAACAGGTTGTGAAGTGCTGTGGCCGGAAGACGGTCTGCACCGCGATCTGGCGAAGCAACTGCCGAAAGCGGTTTCTGCCCGCATTCACTTTGCGAAGCCTGATGCCCTGCTTGCGCAGCCGTTTGACGCGGTTATCTACCACGGTGATTCCGATCAGCTGCGCGAACTGTGCGAGCAGGTTGCGGCCCGCAGCGGGGCGATTGTTTCGGTGCAGGGCTTCGCCCGCGGTGAAACCAACCTGCTGCTGGAGCGCCTGTACGTGGAGCGTTCGCTCAGCGTCAACACCGCGGCAGCGGGCGGTAACGCCAGCCTGATGACAATCGGGTAATCGTGTACACTCTCCCCGGTGACGCTACGCTAACCGGGGCTACAACTTCACCTTAGGCCGGATAAGCACAGCGCATCCGGCTTTTTTACACGGAGGGGATGATGAAAAGAGTATTTCTCGCAGGCGCCGCCCTGCTGCTGAGCGCCAGCGCGCTGGCCGACGAGTGCGACAACGCCACTACGCAGCTTGAACTGAATACCTGTAGCGCGCAGCAGTACCAGGCCGCTGATAAAAAGCTCAACCAGACTTATCAGTCCGCCATTAAGCGTGCGGCGGCCCCACAGCGTGACCTGCTGAAAAAGGCGCAGCAGGCGTGGATCGCCCTGCGCGATGCGGATTGCAATTTTATCGGTTCTGGTACCGAGGGAGGCAGCGTGCAGCCTATGATCATTAGTCAGTGCCTGACGGAGAAAACCGTGGAACGCGAGGCGTTTCTGGCCTCGCTGATGCAGTGTGAAGAGGGCAACTTAAGCTGTCCCCTCACCCCATAGGGGCGAGGGAGAAAAGACAGCACAGAACAGTCCCCTCTCCCCGTGGGAGAGGGTTAGGGTGAGGGAAACTAGCGCACGCGGATCCCTTCAATAATCATCCGCTGCACGTTTTCGAGGGTGCTCTGGAAAAACGCTTCGTCCTGAAGCGTCTTTCCGGTTACCGCTTCAACCTGGGCCGCAAAGTCAGCGTAGTGCTGGGTGGCGGCCCAAATCATAAAGATCAGATGCTGCGGATCGACAGGTGCCAGTTTGCCGCTGGCGACCCACCCGGCGATGATCGCGGATTTATCGTCCACCAGCTGTTTTAAATCCCCCGTCAGCTCTGCCTTCAGCAGCGGCGCGCCCTGCAGCATCTCCAGACAGAACAGCCGGGATGCCTGCGGATAATCACGGGACACCTCCAGCTTCAGGCGGATGTACTCTTTGATCGCCACCAGCGGGGCGAACTCCTGACGAAAGGCCTTTAGCGGCGCCAGCCAGATATCCAGGATCTGCTGCATTACTGCCACATACAGCGCCTCTTTCGACGGGTAATAGTAGAGCAGATTGGTTTTGGACACCCCGGCCTGCTCCGCCACCTGTTCCAGGCGCGTGCCGTGAATGCCGAACTGTGAAAAGGTCTCCAGCGCCGCACTGAGGATGGCGTGCTTTTTGGCGCTCACCGCCTGCGAACGTTTACCTGCTGTTTTCACTGCGCCTTGTGTCATCCCGCTCTCCTTATTCTGCGTTGCCAACAGCATAGCAAAACCCCCGCCTCGCCACGACATTCTGCACTCCCATCGCGCATGAATGCCTGTTTTGTGTGCAATGTTTTTGACCATTTAGTCCACTTTTGTCACATTCAATTCATCAACCATTGATTAACACATTAATAACAAAGCCATTTTGAAAACTGGCACTCCCTTTGCAAAACCCTGTTCACCTGCAACGTAGTGAAGAGAGGTTCGTGATGAAAATTGGCGTATTTGTACCCATTGGCAACAACGGCTGGCTTATCTCGACCACTGCTCCGCAATACATGCCGACCTTTGAGCTGAACAAAGCCATCGTGCAAAAAGCGGAGCACTACCATTTCGACTTTGCACTTTCGATGATCAAGCTGCGCGGCTTTGGCGGCAAAACCGAATTCTGGGATCACAATCTGGAATCCTTCACCCTGATGGCGGGCCTGGCGGCGGTGACGTCACGGATTCAGATCTACGCCACCGCCGCCACGCTCACCCTGCCGCCAGCCATTGTCGCGCGGATGGCCTCCACTATCGACTCCATCTCCGGGGGACGCTTTGGCGTCAATCTGGTCACCGGCTGGCAAAAGCCGGAGTACGACCAGATGGGGCTCTGGCCGGGAGATGAGTACTTCTCGCGCCGCTATGAGTACCTTACCGAATACGTGCAGGTGCTGCGCGATCTGTGGGGTACCGGCAAGAGCGATTTCAAAGGTGACTACTTCACCATGAATGACTGTCGCGTCAGCCCGCAGCCTTCTGCGCCAATGAAGGTGATCTGCGCCGGGCAGAGCGACGCGGGAATGGCGTTCTCGGCAAAATACGCCGACTTCAATTTCTGTTTCGGTAAAGGCGTCAACACCCCCGCCGCCTTCGCCCCAACCGCCGCACGCATGAAAGAGGCCGCCGACAAAACCGGCCGTGATGTGGGCTCTTACGTGCTGTTTATGGTCATTGCCGACGAAACCGATGAGGCCGCGCGCGCCAAATGGGAGCGTTATAAGGACGGGGCCGACGACGAGGCCCTGAGCTGGCTCACCGAACAGAGCCAGAAAGATACCCGTTCCGGCGCGGACACCAACGTGCGCCAGATGGCCGACCCGACCTCTGCCGTCAATATCAACATGGGCACGCTCGTCGGCTCGTATGCCAGCGTTGCCAGAATGCTCGACGAAGTGGCCGCCGTTCCCGGCGCGGAAGGCGTTCTGCTGACCTTCGACGATTTCCTCACCGGTGTGGAGACCTTCGGCGAGCGCATTCAGCCGCTGATGCAGTGCCGCGCCCACATTACCGCCATCACCAAGGAGGTGGCGTAATGACAACCCTTAATGCCCGTCCGGAAGCCATCACCTTTTCTGCACCGCAGAGCGCGCTGATTGTGGTGGATATGCAAAACGCCTACGCCAGCCCCGGCGGTTATCTGGATCTGGCGGGGTTTGACGTCTCCGCCACCCGGCCGGTGATTGAGAACATCAAAACCGCCGTCGCCGCCGCACGCGCCGCCGGGATGCTCATCATCTGGTTTCAGAACGGCTGGGACGATCAATACGTGGAAGCCGGTGGCCCCGGCTCGCCCAATTTTCACAAATCGAACGCCCTGAAAACCATGCGCAAACGGCCCGAACTGCAGGGCAAGCTGCTGGCTAAAGGTGGCTGGGATTATCAGCTGGTGGATGAACTGGTGCCGGAAGCAGGCGATATCGTGCTGCCCAAACCGCGCTACAGCGGCTTTTTCAACACGCCGCTCGACAGCCTGCTGCGCAGCCGGGGCATTCGTCATCTGGTCTTTACCGGCATTGCTACCAATGTCTGCGTGGAGTCGACCCTGCGCGACGGCTTCTTCCTCGAGTATTTCGGCGTGGTACTGGAAGACGCCACTCATCAGGCGGGGCCGGAATTTGCCCAGAAAGCGGCGCTGTTCAATATCGAAACCTTTTTTGGCTGGGTCAGTAACGTCGCCGATTTTTGCGACGCCCTGAATCCGCCGCTCGCCCGTATCGCCTGAGGAGACATACGATGCCGAAATCCGTGATTATTCCACCGGGCACCAGCACGCCGATTGCGCCGTTTGTCCCCGGCACGCTCGCCGATGGCGTGGTGTACGTCTCTGGCACCCTGCCGTTTGATAAAAACAACAACGTGGTGTTTATCAACGACCCAAAGGCGCAAACGCGCCACGTGCTGGAGACGATCAAGACCGTGATCGAAACCGCAGGTGGCACGATGGAGGATGTGACGTTCAACAGCATCTTTATCACCGACTGGAAAAACTACGCCGCGATTAACGAGATCTATGCGGAGTTCTTCCCCGGCGATAAGCCGGCCCGCTTCTGCATTCAGTGCGGGCTGGTAAAGCCGGACGCGCTGGTTGAAATCGCCACCGTTGCGCACATTGGAAAGTGAGGCTGCCATGAAGCTCTCCGTCTCACCGCCCCCGTTTGACGGCGCGCCCGTCGTGGTGCTGATTGCCGGACTCGGCGGGGGCGGCAGCTACTGGTTACCCCAGCTAGCCGCGCTGGAACAGGAGTATCAGGTGGTCAGTTACGACCAGCGTGGCACCGGCAATAACCCTGACACCCTGCCGGAAGAGTACACCCTGGCGCAGATGGCCGGTGAGCTGGCACAGGCGCTGACCGCGTTCGGCATCACCCGCTACTGTGTGGTCGGCCATGCGCTGGGGGCGCTGATCGGCCTGCAGCTGGCGCTCGACACCCCCGATGCGCTCAAAGCGCTGGTGTGCGTCAACGGCTGGCTGACGCTGAATGCCCATACCCGACGCTGCTTTCAGATCCGCGAACGGCTGCTGCATGCCGGTGGCGCGCAGGCGTGGGTAGAGGCGCAGCCGCTGTTTCTCTATCCGGCAAACTGGATGGCCGCCCGCGCACCGCGTCTGGAGGCAGAAGAAGCACTGGCGCTGGCGCACTTTCAGGGCAAAAACAATCTGCTGCGCAGGCTGAACGCGCTGAAAAAGGCCGATTTTAGCCGCCATGCCGCCCGCATCGCCTGCCCGGTACACCTTATCTGTTCCGCCGATGACCTGCTGGTGCCCTCTGTCTGCTCGTCTGAGCTTCAGGCGGCGCTCCCGCACAGCCACAGCGTGGTGATGCGCCAGGGCGGCCATGCCTGCAACGTCACCGAGCCGGAAACGTTTAATACCCTGCTGCTGAACGGGCTTGCCAGCCTGCTGCACAGCCATGAACCCGCTTTATAAGGAGTTTCGATGAGCGAAGCCATTACCTCTGCCGCGCTGGATTCACTGTTCACCGGCGCACGCACCCACAACGGCTGGCTGGACATACCGGTCAGCGACGAGACGCTGCGCGAGATCTACGACCTGATGAAATGGGGGCCTACCTCCGCTAACTGTTCCCCGGCCCGCATTGTGTTTGTGCGCAGCGCAGAGGGTAAAGAGAAGCTGCGCCCCGCACTTTCCAGCGGCAACCTGGAGAAAACCCTCACCGCACCGGTCACCGCGATTGTGGCGTGGGACACGGAATTTTATGAGCGTCTGCCTGAACTGTTCCCGCACGGGGATGCGAAGAGCTGGTTTACCACCAGCCCCGCGCACGCTGAAGAGACCGCCTTTCGCAACAGCTCCATGCAGGCCGCTTATCTCATCTTTGCCTGTCGCGCCCTGGGGCTGGACACCGGCCCGATGTCCGGTTTTGACCGGCAAAAAGTCGACGAAGCCTTTTTCACCGGCACGCTGCTGAAAAGCAATCTGCTGATCAATATCGGCTATGGCGATGTGGGCAAACTCTACGGCCGTCTGCCGCGCCTGGCCTTTGAAGACGCCTGCGGGCTGGCGTAAGGAGCCATCATGACGACACCCGATAAACAAACCTTTCGCGATGCCATGGCCTGTGTGGGCGCGGCGGTCAATATCATCACCACCGACGGCCCTGCTGGCAGAGCGGGCTTCACCGCCAGCGCCGTATGCAGCGTCACCGACTCGCCCCCGACGCTATTGGTGTGTCTTAACCGCGGCGCGTCCGTCTGGCCGACGTTTAGCGAAAACCGCACCCTGTGCGTCAACACCCTGAGCGCCGGACAGGAGCCACTCTCCAACCTGTTTGGCGGCAAAACGCCGATGGAAGATCGCTTCGCCGCTGCCCGCTGGCAGACGGGCGAGACGGGCTGCCCGCGTCTGGAGGAGGCGCTGGCCTCGTTTGATTGCCGTATCAGCCAGGTGGTCAGCGTCGGCACCCACGACATTCTGTTTTGCGACATCGTGTCCATTATCCGCCATCCCGCCCCGCAGGGGCTGGTGTGGTTTGACCGCGGCTACCACGCGCTTATGCGACCCGCCTGTTAACCCTTCTTAAGGAAGCAGCTCATGGCAATGTTCGGATTTCCCCACTGGCAGTTGAAATCGACCTCTACAGAACCTGGCGTGGTCGCGCCGGATGAACGGCTCCCGCTCGGGCAAACCCTGGTGATGGGCGTCCAGCACGCGGTCGCCATGTTTGGTGCAACGGTGCTGATGCCGATGCTGATGGGCCTTGACCCCAATCTTTCCATTCTGATGTCGGGTATCGGCACCCTGCTGTTCTTTTTTGTCACCGGCGGGCGCGTGCCCAGCTATCTGGGATCCAGCGCCGCCTTTGTCGGCGTGGTCATCGCCACCACCGGGTTTAACGGTCAGGGGATCAACCCCAACCTCAGCGTCGCCCTCGGCGGCATTATCGCCTGTGGTCTGGTCTATACCCTGATTGGCGTCGTGGTGATGAAGATCGGAACCCGGTGGATCGAGCGAATGATGCCGCCAGTGGTTACCGGCGCGGTGGTGATGGCGATTGGCCTGAACCTGGCGCCAATTGCCGTGAAGAGTGTCTCCGGCTCGCCGTTTGAGAGCTGGATGGCGGTGATCACCGTGCTGTGTATCGGTCTGGTGGCGGTATTCACCCGCGGCATGGTCCAGCGTCTGCTGATTCTGGTCGGGCTGATTGTGGCCTGTCTGATCTACGCCCTGCTGGCCAATGTCTTTGGTTTCGGCAAGCCTGTCGACTTTACCCTGCTCCATCAGGCTGCCTGGTTCGGTCTGCCGCAGATCACGTCGCCAACCTTTAACACGCAGGCGATGATGCTTATCGCCCCTGTCGCGGTGATCCTGGTGGCGGAGAACTTAGGGCATCTGAAGGCCGTGGCGGGCATGACCGGGCGCAGTATGGATCCGTATATGGGGCGCGCGTTTGTCGGGGATGGCCTGGCGACGATGCTCTCCGGATCGGTGGGCGGCAGCGGTGTCACCACCTACGCCGAGAACATTGGCGTGATGGCGGTAACGAAAGTCTACTCCACGCTGGTGTTCGTGGCGGCGGCGGTCATGGCGATGCTGCTCGGCTTCTCACCAAAATTTGGTGCGCTGATCCACACCATTCCCTCGCCGGTCATCGGCGGCGCATCAATTGTGGTGTTCGGCTTGATTGCCGTGGCGGGAGCGCGCATCTGGGTACAGCATCGCGTCGATCTCAGCCAGAACAGTAACCTGATTATGGTGGCGGTCACGCTGGTGCTGGGTGCAGGTGATTTTGCCCTGACGCTGGGCGGATTTACGGTTGGCGGGATTGGTACGGCGACCTTTGGGGCGATTCTGCTTAATGCCCTGCTGAGCCGCCGGAAAGGGGATGAAGCGCAAGGGGAAGCCATCACCCCCTCCACCTGATATAAGTCTCCCTTTCTTGCCGGGTGACGCTGCGCTTACCCGGCAATCGCCTTACGTCGTTTTTTGAGCTTTAGCTCACTCACCAGCACCCCAACAACGATAAACGCCGCGCCGACCAGCGCCAGCAGCGGTAAGCGCTCTCCGGCAATGCGTCCAAAAATCCCCGCCCAGACCGGCTCCCCGGTGTAGATCACCGTCGCCCGCGTCGGCGACACGCTGCGCTGTGCCCAGTTCATGGTCACCTGAATAATGGCGCTGAAAATACCCAGCCCCAGCGCCACCACCACCAGCCCGGCAGACATCGGCGGAACCGACTCCCCTGCCGGAACCATCGTCGCGAACGCCACCAGCGACGCCGTGGCAAGCTGTACCACCGTGACGCGCTTAACATCGACCTTCCCGGCCCAGGCGCTGATGAGGATAATTTCCGCGGCAATCGCAATGGCTCCCACCAGGGTAATGATCTCGCCCGGCCCCAGTGCCAGCAGGTTATTTTCCGGCCCGGCCAGCAAAATCAGGCCGATAAACGCCAGCACAATACCAATGCAGGACATCACACCCGGCAGGCGTCCCAGACACAGCCATTGCAGTAACGGCACCAGCGGCACATACATGGCGGTGATAAAGGCCGATTTACTGCTGGAGATTGACTGTAACCCCCACGTCTGCAGGCTATACCCCATGGCGATCGCCACGCCAATCGCCACCCCGGCCTTGAGCTCCTGCAGGGTCAGCCCGCGCAGGGTTTTCAACGAGATCAACCCCACGGCAATCGCTGCCGTCGCAAAGCGCAGGCCGACAAAGAAGAACGGATCGCTCAGGGTGACCGCATACTGGACGGCGAGAAAGGTTCCGCCCCAGAACATGGTGATCAGAATGAGGATCGCTTCCTGAGGTTTGACGGAGAAGGTAAAACGAGAAACAGACATGAGGCACCAGAACGTAGAATGAAGGGACTAGTGTGCGATGCCTTTGATTGCAGTTCAATGTTACAGAAATAAAAAAACCGCCGGGAGAACCCGGCGGCAGAGGTCTTTCAACCCGGCGACTTACTTATTGCCGCCATGGCTGTTTTTACCCCCTTTTTTGCCAGCCTCAGATGCGCGCTGAGGGTCATTTTTAAAATTACCCCCGCTATGCTGGCCACCTTTACGGCCTGCTTCTGATGCTCTTTCACGATCTTCGGCGAAATTACCTGAACCACCACGATGGTTTGCCATCTCTAACCTCCAGTATGTGAAACATTAGACATCATATTGCATTCAGTAAAAGAGGATTCTTTCACCTCGCGGCTAAAGGACAGCGCCTTTATCTGTGCCGCGTGAAACTAAGCTTAGTGGACTGAGGGTATCCGGCAAGCTGTAGTTAATATTCTGCAACAAGATCTCAGTCTTTTGGGTGAGAAAACGCGGCGGTCATTCATAAGCCTTTCTTATCATTTCAAAAATCGTCGGCGGTAAAAATGTTTCATTTTGCTACAAGCCGCGATGGTCAGCATATTGTTATAAATCAAAGAAATGCCGTTCATTTTTGCAGTCTGGCTGTGATGTCATATCTTTAAATGAACGCAGCGATTCGCTGTCAGAAAAAACAAACGAGGAGTGATGCAAAATGGCAAAAGTTCTGGTGCTCTATTATTCCATGTATGGACACATTGAAACCATGGCTCACGCGGTAGCAGAAGGTGCAAACAAAGTGGACGGCGTGGAGGTTGTGGTAAAACGCGTACCGGAAACCATGCAGGCAGAAGCGTTCGCCAAAGCCGGAGGAAAAACCCAGAATGCGCCGGTCGCCACGCCTCAGGAGCTGGCGGATTACGACGCCATTATCTTCGGCACCCCCACCCGTTTTGGCAATATGTCAGGCCAGATGCGCACCTTCCTCGATCAGACGGGCGGGCTGTGGGCCTCTGGCGCGCTGTACGGCAAACTCGCCAGCGTGTTTAGCTCCACCGGGACCGGCGGAGGCCAGGAACAGACGATTACCTCAACCTGGACTACCCTTGCTCATCATGGGATGGTGATTGTACCGATTGGCTATGGCGCGCAGGAACTGTTTGACGTCTCTCAGGTACGTGGCGGCACACCTTACGGTGCAACCACCATTGCCGGTGGCGATGGATCCCGACAGCCGAGCAACGAAGAGCTCGCTATCGCCCGCTATCAGGGTGAATACGTCGCGGGTCTGGCCAAAAAACTGAACGGCTAACTCAACAGGAGGACAAGCATGCCAACTCAAGAATCCAAAGCTCACCACGTGGGCGAATGGGCAAGTTTACGCAATACCTCTCCGGAGATCGCCGAAGCCATTTTTGAAGTCGCGAAATACGACGAAAAACTGGCAGAGCAGATTTGGGAAGAAGGCAATGATGAAGTGCTGGTACGCGCCTTCGAAAAAACGGACAAAGACTCGCTCTTCTGGGGTGAGCAAACCATCGAACGTAAAAACGTCTGAGCGTTTCCCCCCGCCGCAGCGGGGGGATTATCTTATTTCGCCGCGTCGTTCATCACCGTATTAAATTTATCGATCGGGCAAAAACCGTTCGCATCCACCGGACATCCCTTCAGTTCCAGCGTCACGCGCTGCGCCGGAGACTGCAGCGACAGCACGCTGGCGTTACGCAGTTGCTCTGAGCTCTGATACACATACTCAATTTTCATCAGCTCGCGGTTGGCGTTTTTGTCGTGCCAGCGCTGGAAGACAATTTTGCCGCCGATTGGGGTGCGCTCCTGCTGGTCATGCAGCTGGTACGGCTTGAAGTCCAGCGCCGTCAGCAGAGAGGCAATGTTGGAGTCATGCCCCACCAGCAGGGTGATTTTCGGCGCTTTTGCCTGATCGGTCACCAGGGCGTTATCGATATACTTCACCAGCGGTTTGGCGACGTTTTGCGCCACCTCGGTTGAGGTAAACAGCGAGTCCTGATATCCGTTTTTCAGCTTCGACAATACGCGCCACTGCTGGTCGGTTTTAATCTCTCCCCAGGCCACCTGGTCGGCCGGGAAGCCTTCGTAATACTGCAGCGTGAACGCATCCACCAGCGAGTTGCCCACTTTCAGCGGCCCGGAAACGCCCGGTTCTTTTTCGTAGTCGGCGCTGAAGGTGTCTTTCGCGTCTGCCAGTGAACAGACTTTTTTCTCTTTGCATGACGGCGAATCGGCGTAGTTCGTCATCTGCTCCAGCAGCTTATAGCTTTCGCCAAGCTGCATTTTCTGCCGCTCGGACTCCATCGCCTTGAGCGCTTTTTCGCGGAATTCCGGCGAGTTATCGGTAATTACCGGATTAAAGGTTGGGTCCATGGTGCCCATTTTGTCCTGATGATGCACAGGAACATCGCACCCCGGGAACGCGCCGGTAATGAAGAACTGCGCGGTGGCGACGGTGCGCTGCAGGCTGTTGGCGTAAGCATAAACGCTCTCCGCCGGTGGACATTCTCCCGTCTTCACCATCCCCTGCTGGGCCAGCCACTCGCGCATGTAGTGC